>NZ_JBHMDO010000035.1:0-39467 GCF_042431225.1 Paenibacillus aurantiacus
CTCTTAAGTGCTGCTTAATTCTTTTTTTCAAAGTGTCCTTGACTAAGGGTCCAGATTACTGGGCCGCTCGCACGATGCATCGTTGTTTATTTGTCGAAGAACGCTTCCGCCCTCTCGCGGTGATGCTCCTTCACGTTGCTGCCAAGCGCCTTCACCGCCGCCGCGATAATCGCCAGATCATCCGTCAGCCCCAGGCCGACCAGGACGTCGGGGACCGTGTCGACCGGCAAGATGAAATAGGCCAATGCCGAGAACGCGATCCCTTTGGCATACAACGGGGTCTTGCTGTCGATCGCCGTATAATACATCGCGACGGCGTCCTTGGCGAAGGGCACCCTGCCGGCGAACCGTTTCATCTTCTGAAAAAAGCCCTTCCGGACGTACCGCTCCTGCTTCGGATCGTACGACATCCGAAGCTCTGGGGCTCCGGTTCCCTCGACCGCCTGGGATTCGTCCCTAGCGGACGGCTCGATTGCGTGCTGCGTGCTCATCGGCAAAACCTCCCCGTGACATTGCTAGAATCGTAAATGAGCTATAACGTTTCTTACCTCATTTACGACGCGGCTCAATCGCAGGTTTCTTGGAAGGTCGAGGAAGAGGCGCGGCGCTAAATCGTCATGGCGCCGAACCCGCCGTCCACGCGGATGAGCGAGCCCGTCACGAAGCCGGAAGCCGCCTCGGAGGCGAGCCAGACGACGGCCCCCTGCAGCTCCTTCGGGTCGCCGAACCGGTTCATCGGCGTATGGCGCATGATGCTCTCGATCCGTTCAGGCGAGAGGATCGCGCGATTCTGTTCAGCCGGGAAAAAGCCGGGAATGATCGCGTTGACGCGGATGCCGTGCGGCGCGAGCTCCCGGGCAAGAAATTGCGTCATGCCATTCACGGCGTGCTTGGAAGCGGAATATGCAAAGACGCGGGAGAGCGGCGGCGCGGACGACACCGAGCTGATCGTAATAATGCTCCCTCCGCGGCCGGCTTCGATCATCGCCTCTCCGAATACCTGGCAGGCCAGCATGACGCTCTTGGCGTTCACGTCCATGATCCGGTCCCATTCGTCCTCCCCGATCTCGAAAAACGGCGTCGCGCTGTTCGTCCCTGCCGCGTGCAGCACGATGTCGGGCGTCCCACGCCATGCCTGGATTTCCTCGAGCGCCCGGAGCAAATCCCCTTTGCTCGTGACATCCGCCTGAAACAACCGTCCGCGGTCATCCTCCAGCATATGCCGGAGCGAAGGTTCCGCTTTGGCGGTATCGCGCGCGACGAGCGCCAAGTCCGCGCCATGCTCGCGCAGCGCCTCCGCCATCACGCGGCCGAGCGTGCTGCCCGCGCCTAGAATTACGGCCGTGCGGCCGCTCAAATCGAATAGCTGGCTTGCCGCCATGCTTCGTGCCTCCTTAAGTATCGGTCCAAACGCGAAATAAAGCCGATGACGCGCGAACGATTGGCATGGACGACACGCGGGGCGCGTTACGCCTCCCGGCTTGCGGAGAGACCGCCGCGAATCGCCATGCCTTTGCGGTATTGCTCCGGCGTCTGGCCTTCCGCCGCTTTGAACAGCCTGCTGAAATGCGCCAAATGCTGAAATCCGACCGTGCGGCAGACGTCCGACACGCTCCGGTTCGGTTCGAGCCGGAACAGCATTTTGGCCTGGTTCAGCCGGCGGTTGTAGAGATATTTGAAGACGGTCGTGCCCGTCACTTCTTTGAACAGATGAGATAAATACGGTTTGGTCAGATGCAGCGCGCCCGCGATCGTATCGAGCGTCAGCTCTCTGGCGTAGTTCTCCTCAATATAAGAAACGACCGATTGCACATGGCGTTCCTTGAGCGAATCGTGCTCCTGCTGGATCGTCGGACTGTCGCACCACTCCCGAACAAGCGCCAACACGTCGAGAAAGCGGAAGGTGAATCGGTCGGCTCCCGCTCCCGCCGCCGCTCCGTCCGCCCTGCGCGTTCGGTAAAGCGCGTACAGCTGGGCGAGCAGCGCTTCGAACTCGGCTTGCTGCTCCGCGCTGAGCGACAACCGGATATTGCGCAGCTCCTCGAAGGGCTGCAGCATATGCGCCGCCGCATCGGGACGCAGAAGTTTGCCGATCATCGCCGGCTCGAAGTGGAGGATCGACCGGATGTACGGCTGATGCGGCGACGGGTTGGAGCAGTGCAGCGTCATGCCGTGCATAAGAATCAAGTCGCCGGGCTTGAGCGCGATCAGCTTGTCGCCGATCAAATAGGTGCACTCGCCGCCTTGAAAATAGTAGATCTCATAGAACGGGTGCGAATGAAACTGCGCTCCCGCCATCGGGGCTTCGTTGCGGTACAGCATCTCGACGGGCGACAGCCATTGGGATTGATGGACCGGTGCCGGCACGCAGGCTTCCTCCAGTTCGAACGACGCTTGCACATAGGATGCCGGCGCCTCGTTTTCTCCCATTCTACCATGGCCGCCGTGGGACAGAACAGCAGAGGTCTGGGCCGAGTCGGAAGCCGTAGCTGGACCTTCCGGCGCGTTAACGGACGATTACCGCCTGCCGCTGCGCCTGCACGCACAGTTCGCCCGCCTTGAACGCGTGCGTCTGCGTCATCGCCCGCTCCGTGCGATGCAGACAGTCGAGAATGAGCTCGCCGAAGAACGGATAGCCGATCTGACCGCCTACCTGCAAATGATGCTCACCCTCATGATTAACGAGGTAAACGTGGTCCCCCCGCTTGTCGCGGGCGATGTCGATGTATTTGCGCAGCTCGATGTAGCCGTCCGTGCCGAGAATGACGGTCCGCCCGTCTCCCCAGGTGCCTAGACCATTCGGGGTCAGCCAATCGACGCGGAAGTAATTCGTCGCCCCGTTGTCGCCGACCAACGTCGCATCGCCGAAATCCTCCAGCTCCGGGTAATCCGGATTGCGGTAATTCCCCACCTTGCTATGCAGCACCTTCGCGTCCTGGCAGCCGGCGTAGAAGAGAAACTGCTCGATTTGATGACTGCCGATATCGCACAGAATGCCGCCGTACTGCGCCTTGTTGAAAAACCACTCCGGCCGCGAAGGCGCGTTCAGCCGGTGTGGACCCGTACCGAGCACCTGCACCACTTGTCCGATCGCGCCTTCCTGCACGAGCTTGCCTGCGTAGACGGCGCTCTCCACGTGGAGACGTTCGCTGTAATACACCATGTATTTGCGTCCCGTCTTGTCCGCTTGCGCCCGCGCCGACTCGACCTGCTCGAGCGTCGTGAACGGTGTCTTGTCGGTGAAATAGTCCTTCTCATGCGCCATGACCTGTATGCCGAGCGCCGCCCGCTCCGACGGCACCGCTGCCGCGGCGACCATCCTGACGGACGTATCTTCCAAGATGACCTCCGGCGATGACGCGACCTGTACGTTCGGGTACGCCTTCAGGAAAGCCGCCACTTTGGCGGGATCGGGGTCGTATACCCATTTGAGCGTACCGCCCGCCTCCAGCAGCCCGTTGCATTGGCCGTAAATATGCCCGTGGTCAAGCGCCATCGCCGCGAACGTGAATTCGCCTGGACCGCATACCGGCTCCGGCTTCTTCACTGCCACCGGCGCGTAATTCATGCCGTCCCCGCGTTCAAAGGATGAAGACATTAGGATATAGCTCCTCTCGTCGGCATCGCCGGGCGCATGCGCCCGGCCTCCGTTTTTGCGTCGCTTGACGACGCGTCTGAAATACCTCTATTCCGTACCGCGTGCCTCTCGGAGCGCGGTACCGTCACGATACGCGCTGCTCGGTCACACGTCGGTTGACAAGCTTAAGTAGCGAGTTGGTTAATACGTCCCCGTCAAATCTGCGGGCTTCGCGTTGCTCTCCGCCTTGCGGATGGTCGATGCTTCGATGCGCTTGTTCAGCTCCGCCTCGTGCAGCGCCTCGTCGAACGGCAGGTCGACCCAGCCATCGGTCCACGTGGACAGGTGCATCGCGTTCGAGATCGACAGGCCGTGAATGCCTTCCTCGCCCGGTGCGATGAGCGGCGCGCCATGCAGGATGGCGTCGGTGAAGTTCTGAATAATGCCCGGATGTCCGGTCGACGTGCCGTGAATCGGAATGTCCACCTTCCAGCACTCCGGCGTCGCGAACGATTCCGTGTTGCGGGCATTGAAGTCCGGCTCCGGCTCGCGCAGCCGCCAGAACGTCATCTCGTCGTTCTCGATGACGATTTTGCCCCGCGTGCCCGCGACTTCGAACCGGTTCGTGCCCGGCGCTTCGCCCGTGGTCGTAATGAACACGCCGGTCGCACCGTTCTCGTACTCGGCATAAGCGGTCACGTCGTCCTCCACCTCGATGCTGCGATGCTTGCCAAAATGACAGAACGCGCGAATCCGCGTCGGCATCATGCCAATCGTCCACTGCCACAAGTCGAGCTGATGCGGGCATTGGTTGATGAGCACGCCGCCGCCTTCGCCGCCCCATGTCGCGCGCCACGAGCCAGAATCATAGTAGGCTTGCGAACGGTACCAATTCGTGATGATCCAGTTCGTGCGGCGGATCTCGCCAAGCTCGCCGGAGGCGATCAGGTCGCGCAGCTTCCGGTACAGCGGGTTCGTCCGCTGGTTGTACACGATGCCGAATTTCAAGCCGGTCTTCGCGGCGGCTGCCGCCGCCTCGTTCATCTCCCGCACCTGCTTCGCATAAACGCCCGCCGGCTTCTCGATCAAGACATGCACGCCCTTGGCGAAGCCCTGGATCGCTTCCCGCGGATGATCGTAATGCGGCGTCGCCACAATAATCGCATCCGCGAGCCCCGAATCGAGCATCTGCTCCGCATTCTCGTAGACTGCGACGCCCGGCAATTGCTCGCGCGCCCAGTCCCGCTTCGCGGGCAGGCCGTCGCACACCGCTGTCAGCCGCGCGCCTTTGATTCTGCCTTCAATCAGGCTGCGGGCATGCCCCGCCCCCATATTACCAATGCCGATAATGCCGTAACGGACCTCCGTCATGATTGCAGCTCCTCCATCCATGCGCGCATTTGCTTGGCGTAGACGCCCAGCATCGTCTTCGTGTCGTAAGCTTGGCTGAAATCCTCCACGCCAAACCAGCCTTGATAACCAACAGCCTTCAAATCGGCGAGCACCTGCTTCCATGGCACGATGCCGCTGGCGACCGGCCGCCAGGAACAGGTGAACGGCAGCGCATTCAGCGGATCGGCCTCCGGACCGCCCTTGGCCGCGTTCAGGGCGTTCGGATGATCGGCCGCGGGGATCCAGACGGCGTTCTTCACGTGGACGTGCGCCAAATACGGACCGAGCAGCTCCATGCCCATACGGTAATTCTCGAATCCTTCATGCACCATATTGCCCGGGTCATAGAGCACGCCAATGTGTTCCGGGTTGAATCGGTTGACAAGCCGGTGGGCCAAAGACGCGCTCGGAGCAATCGTGAAGTGATGCGTCTCGACGACCGCTTTGACGCCATAATCCTTGGCAAGCGGCTCGACCTCGGACAAATAGCGAATCTCCTGCTCGAACAAGTCGTTGTAGTTCACCGTCCGGTTGTAGCCCGGCACGCCGACGCGCACCATCGATGCGCCAAGCCGCTTCGCAAGACGGAAGGTCTGCTCGGTGGCCTCCAGGTCGCCTGCCGCGATATATGGCGTCAGCGCGATCGCTTGCCGGCCGTGCCGGCGCGCGGCCTCCTCGAAGCGGCTGATCTCCTCCTCGTCCGCGCTCGGGGCGATCGTACACAGGTTGTTGCCCCAGAACGAAGGCTGCTGCGCACGGGTAGCCTCATCCGTCTCCTTGCAGCGCCACTCGATGCCTTCGATTCCGCTGGCCGCAGCCGCCTCGCACAACTGGTCCGGCGTCAAATCCGGCGTGGCTACCGTAAATATCGACAGCTTGATTCCATCGCTCACGCTCATCATCCTCTCGTCTTCGTTTTGTCCAGCGTCTCCCAAATGCCGTTCAAATACGTCGCCCCGAGCGCGCGGTCATACAGCCCGTACCCCGGTCTGCCCTGCTCGCCCCATATCATGCGCCCGTGGTCCGGCCGCAGCGGGCCGTCGAAGCCGCTCTCCCACAGCGCCTCCAGCACCCGGACCATGTCGATCGAGCCGTCGGATGAGCGGTGCGACGATTCCTGGAACGAACGCGGCCCGGTGCGCAGAATGTTGCGCGTGTGGGCGAAATGGATTTTCCCTTGGCCGCCGAACTCCCGGATGATCGCCAGCAGATCGTTATCCGCGTCCGCCCCGAGCGAGCCGGAGCAGAACGTCAGTCCGTTCGCCGGACTGTCGACGTGACGGAGCAGCCGCTCGATCTGCGCCCGGTTGCTCACGATGCGCGGCAAGCCGAAAATCGGCCATGGCGGATCGTCCGGATGGATGGCCATTCGGACGCCGGCTTCCTCCGCGACGGGAATGATCCGCTCCAGGAAATAGGCAAGGTTCTGCCACAAATCTTCCGCGGTGACGCCATTGTAGCTGTCGATCAGCTGCTGCATCTGATCCTTCGTGTAGCTCTCGTCCCAGCCAGGCAGCGACAAGTCGCCCTTCACCGGATCCATCAAAGCGATCGTCTCGTCTTCGAACGTCAGCGTCGTTGAGCCATCCGGCAGCCGGTACGCGAGCTGGGAACGCGTCCAGTCGAAGACGGGCATAAAGTTGTAGCAGATGACCGGCACGCCTTCCGCGCCGAGCCTGCGGATCGTTTGACTGTAATTATCGATGAGACGGTCGCGGGAAGGACGGCCGAGCTTGATGTCTTCGTGGACGGGAACGCTTTCAACGACGGCGAGCGCAAAGCCGTGCGACTCGACCGTTCGCTTTAGGGTGCGGATCGATTCAAGCGGCCACGCCTCGCCGACGGGCACATCGTACAGCGCGGTCACGATCCCGTGTATGCCCGGGATTTGGCGGATTGCGCCGAGAGTGACGGGGTCGGATTCACCGAACCACCGGAATGTCATTTTCATCGCGTTCGCTCCTTATTCTTGCGATATTGGCTTCTGTGCAGCGTATGTTCTCTATCGTCTTATCGATTGTAGCACCCGTTCCCGGTTAGCGGGTGACCGAGGAGGAAGATGCTTAACCTCAGTCAAATGAATGACTGTATTGGATGCTGAGAGTCAACTCGGATGAGAGTTGGCCGGCTCGCGAGATCGGGGGAATTATTGTGAAATGGTCCAGCTCATGATGAGGTAGGACCTTGGCTATGTGACAAAAAAAGAGCCGGGCAGGTCTGTCCTGCACGACTCTTCACTTACGTTCGGGCGAGCTGCCCTCGTTCAAAATCTCTTGCGCGGGGGATGGTCGTCAACATGACGAGCAGCAGGTCTATTATCCAACCAATTCAGCCGTTCCCTTCACCACCCACTCCACCGGTGGCATGACCGTGAATACGCGCGGATACTTCATCCGAATCATGAGCACGACGCCGGGGCGATCCAGCGTCACCTCATAGTCGTATGCCGGATTGCGGTACGTGTACGGGAACGCGACATCGTCGTTGATCACGCGAAAGACGAGAATCTCGACCCGCTCCCGCAAATAGCTGCCTGGAAGCGGATTGCCTTCTTCGTCCAGCTCCAAATTCGCCTGCAGGTAGAAGGCGGCTTCTTGAAGCGCCGCGTCTGGTTCGATGCGCAAGCGACCTGCCGCGAGCGCCACGGCGTCCACCTGCTGCGCGGCAGCGTGCGCGGCGCGGTTGACGGCATGCTTGCCGAGGTACAGCGCCTTCATCGACGATTCCTCGTCGACCTGGATCGCCTGCGCGTACATCCAGGACGCGAGCAACAACAGAATCCACAGCAGCTTATACAAGAATGAACGCCTCCTCCCTTATGCAAGCCGTCACCTGATCAGGTCGCTTATGGCACGTATTCGCTCATCTTCATGCCGCTCGCGCGAATACGCGAATCCCGCGAAGGAGGTGTCAGCCCGATCAGACGGTCAATCTCGAGCAGCCCTTCGAGCGGGTAGGTCGCCGTAAGCGAAAGTCCAACGCCTCGCGGAAGCGGCGATGCCGGATTCGTACCTTCCGCCCCGCTCGTCGCGGCGACCTCGAATTCGATCTCGCCAGGCGTTAGCCCGAATCGGGCAAGCCGGGTCCGCGACGCCTCCAGCATCGCCTGGTCGATGTAGCCATAGGTGCCGCTCGCGCCGATCTCCAGCAAATAATCCACCTCTTGCTGAAGCACCGCCTGGCGGACGATGAGCACATGCCGATAAATCGGCGAGAACATGCTCCAGCACATCGTCGCCGCGAACAGCACGAACACCAGGATCGACTTCACGGGCTCGTCCTTGCGACCGATTCGCTCATACGGCGCCCGGATTCCGCCAAACGCTCGTTCGTCCCCTCTTCTCCACCGGTCGTATTCATATATATTGTGACGACGACGATGATAAGCAGCATCGACATCAGCATGGCGCGCATTACGATAACCTCCTTTCTCAGACGTCTCCTCTTACGGGTTAATGGCGCCGATACGCGCGTTCGCCCCGTTGCCTTGCGTCTCGATCCGCGCCTGCGTGCCCGTCGAGTCGCTGGCGACAATACCGTTGAACAGCAGCACCACCACGACCAGCATCATGACCGTAATCAAAATGTTCCGCATTCCTTCCACCTCCCGAATCAGTGTAAGACTAGCCTCAATTCATGGCATCGAACAGCTTCTGCCCCTCGCGTACCCAAGGATAAATAAAAACTTGAAACGTGTACATGATCGGAATGCCCGCGAGCACGAACAGCACGTAAGAAGACGATTCCTTCCGGCTTTCCTTCGCCAGCTCCAGCTTCTCCTTGTAATCCTTGATCCGCTCGCGCAGCAGCTCGTAATATTGCTCGCTCTCATGCAGCCTCAGCGAATCGATCGTCTCGGCGAAGCTTAAGCCCTCCTCCGTGCCTAGTCGGAGCTTGAACCGCCGAATCGCACCTTCGGCATCGTGATACCATTCGCCGAGCAGCTGCTGGAGTTCTGCGCGCATCGTCTTCGTATAAGGCACGCAGCGCATTAGTTTCGCATGGATATGAAGCGACGAACCCGCTAAGTAGAGCAATTGATTGCTGACGATATAAATTTCGCCGGTCATCCGCTCCGCCCGAAGTCTTCGGAACATATCGAGCAGCGGCACATCCCACAGCAGCGTCAGAACGGAAGCCGCCAGCGCGGCCGGCAGCACGGCGGGCGGGACGGTCGCGCGAATCAGCGGTATCTGCGCGATGAAGTACACGCACCCGCCAAATAGGGGGACAAGCGCAAAATAAATTCGCCGAAGCAGCACGTACCAACCAGCGTCCCACATCATGCCGCAGCCAGCGAGCAGCCGTTCCCGCTCCTTGAATACCGCGTCTTCGCGCGTCAGCTTGGCCAACCGAAGCCAGGCTTCGGGCACCTGCCGGCTATTCAGCCGCGCCGCAAGCAAATGCACGAAACGCGGAGGCCTTGCCAGCGCCGCCCGCAGCGCGGCAAATGCGAACACGAAGCCGAGGGCGTATTGACCTGCCAGCGCTAGCCACATGACGATGCGCGCCATTCCGTCCGTCATCGTCCGTCACCTGCCTTCTTCATAGTTTCTTCCTCGACAGCCATAGTCCCATCAGGAACGAGACGAACATCAGCACGACCGCGTTCAAGATCATATCCCGGCCCTTCGGATCGCTTATATAGTACAAGTACGCATTCTCCGGGTTATAGCGGAAGTTGATGTACATGAATAAGGCCAGGAACAGTACGGGCGTGAAGTTCGCCATTCGAATTTCCAGCAGCTTATTGCGCTCCTGCTGGTTTGCCCGCCTGGCCCTGCGCATGTCGCCGATCAATTCTTTCAGGCTGTCCGTGATCGGGTACCCCTCCGCAAGACCCGCGCGCACGATCTGAATGAAATAATCGGCCCAAATGTGCCCTAGCGACGAAGCGAAGATACGCAAGCTGGCCTCGTCGTCGCCTCGTACGGACAAATTACGGTACAGCTGCTCGAAGACAAGCTGCATCGGGCCAAGCAGACGTTTCTCTTCCACGGTCCGATGCAGCGCCGCCCGGATATGGCGGCCGCCGTTCATCAGACAGCATTGATAGAACAGCTCTACGGCAGGAAGAAAATCGGCGCGCGTCTGCATTCGGCGGTGCATGAGCATCGTCCAAAGCAGCGTGTACGGCAGCGCGGTCAGCATGCCGGTCAGCAAGAGCGTGCCTTTCACGCCATGAAACAGCAGGATGCCGAACGCGAGACCGGCCGTGAATAGCAGCGCCGTGACGCCGAACACCGCTTCCGGCGCAATGCCGAGCGACAGCGCCTCCAGCATCTCATCCACGTGGCGGTACGGCCGCCGTGCTCGCCGAAGCTGCCGGACGAATCTGGCGCCCAGCTTGTTCTCGCGCCGGTACGCAAGCCGATTGTGAATGATGGAACGGGCAGACAACGCGTGGAGGACGATGCCCAGCAGAAGTCCTAATAGAAGAAACAAGAAGAGCCATAACAGGATCAGCTCGATGCTCACAGCCGCGCCTCCCCTTCCGCATCGGGGAAACTCGCCCCGTACTCGTCCAGACGACGCCGCGCGCGCTCGGAAGGCCGCGCCGGATACCGCCAGCTCCCTGCACGTTCGTCGAAAGCAGCCCAATCGCTCACGCGGACCGTACCTCCGTCATAGCCGATCTCCGCCAGTCGGGCCACCCTCCGCTTGCCCCCGGAGAGCCGCATCTCGATGCCGATCTGCGTCACGTATTCTGCGATCCGCTTCGTCAGCCGCTCCGGGTTCATCGCCCGTCCGTCCAGCATGCACATATCCGTAATCGCCTCGGGCACGTCCTCCAGCGCATTCGCATGCACGGTCGTCATACTCCCTTGATGCCCGCGCGTGCAAGCCCGCACGTAAATGTTCGCGTCTTCGTCCCGAATCTCGGCATGCACGATTCGTTCGGGCGATTGCCGCAGCGCGAGCTTGAACGCCTGGGACGCGCGATGAATCGCATCCTCCTCGTCCGTCTCGTATTCGACGGCGTTCTTGCCGGGAAAATCGCGCCGAAGCATCAACTCGTGCCTGCTCTCGATCGTAACGAGACGCTCTTCATCCGGCAGCTCGCCAATGAGCGATTTCATAAGATGCGTCTTGCCCGAGTTGGTCGGACCGATCAGCACGAGATTGAATCTCGCCTGCAGAACCGCGAGCAGCATCCGACGAACCGTATCATTCATCGTGCCGTACGCCGGGTCGCACAGCGACTGCAGATTGTATTGCCGCGCCGTGTAGAAACGCAATGTCAGCGTCGGCTGCGAGGTGAAGCCGAAGCCTGTCATCGTGACCCGCGTGCCGTCGCGCAGCATCACCTCCGCCCAGCGTTTGCGCGGATTGATGCGGTCGTTGTTGTACAGCACCAGATTCTGTTGGATGCGCTCTACCTCGCGCTCGGAGTCGAACGCATAATCGGAAAGCCGGCTAACGCCGCCGCGCACCTCAAAGATGCGTGTGCCGACGACCTGGATTTCTTCCAGTGCATGGCGATGCCGCAGCACCAGCTCCAGCACGCTCATCCCGATGACCTCCGCGAACAGCGCCTCGGCCAGCGAACCATAAGGATGAGCATAGCCAGCGATGTCATGGGCGCGCTGACGCAGCAGCCGATCGGCGATGACAGCCAATATTTGCTCCCGCTCTTCGGCGTAACCGAGCACGGCTCGGTTGAGACGCTCGTTGTACGCGCGTTTCTCCTCTTCCGTCTCGCCTCTAGGCATTGCCAAATACGTCCGCACATCTTCGGCCAGCCGCTCGAAATCCCGCTGCCCCCGCGCTTCCAGTTCCGAGCTGTTCTGCTCCTGCACGTCTTCCATCCGAAGCTGCGCGGAGAACGCCGCCGGCGAGAAGCGCTCCTGCCCCATCATGATAGACTCTTCCCGCTGCGGTGCGCGACGAGCCGCTTGTACCAAGGCTGCACGGTCATAACCGGCCGCCTCTTCAGCCCGTGTCTGGCTGCGAGGCTAGCCGCTTCGGCGGCCATGGCCAATCGCCCTTCCTCGTCGTGAGCCAGCCATTCGTCGATCTTCCCGCTATCCAGCGCCCCCATCAGCGACGGATTCGCTTTCAACTCCCCCATTAGAGACACTCCCATCTCTTTGCAAATATCTTTGGATTGGTAACCGCCGCTCATACCGGGCAAACGAATGACAAGCGCCTCGTATCCGTCGCCTGGAATGCCGAACAGCGGCGACAGCTGCTTCACCCATCGCTGACCGTCCTCTTGAAAGTGGGACAGCGCTGGCGTCGTGGCCAATACCCGCGTACGCGCGCAGCGCAACGTGCACACCGTGGCCGCATTATCCCAGTAGGCGCCGACATCCGCGATTACGACGTCGAATGCCGAGTGAGCGATCTCCAGCAGATGATCGATTTCCTCCGGCCGGTAAAACTCCGCCTGATCCCGCATCGTATTGCCGAACAGCACATAGAGCGGCGCGCCGCGCACCTGCAGCATCGATTGCGTCAGCTTGCCGGGCGTCAGCGACAAGCTTCGAAGTTCCGGCCTCAAATCATCGAGCGCCACGACCGGCCCGTCTATGCCGAGATACCGGTGAATCTTCGCGCTCTTCAAATTAAGGCACAAGTATCCGACGCGCCCTTGATAAGACTCCGCCAGCCGATAGGCGGCCGCGAAGGCCGCGAGCGTCGTCCCGATGTTCGGCGTTGTCCCGACGAATGCGGCAAGCGTGGATTTCGTGCTCATGGCTGCTCCTCCCGATTGCCTATTGCGAGCGATTCGGACGAGAACGCGATGACGAGCCTGCGCTCACCGGCTCGGCATAGCGCATCGAGCGCAAGCCACTGGGCCTCGGTCAAATTCAAGTTCACCGCGTCGATCGCGCCGTTCGCGCTGCGTCTTGCAGCATACATATTCTCTAGGTCTCCCTCCGCCATGGCGAACAGATGCGGATTGTCCGGATCGTCGATCTCGACGTTCGCCGACGTACGGACGGATGCCACGGTGACCGCTTCCGCGAACAATCGCCGCGATTCCGCCTCCTTGCCGGTGGTGTATAGAAACACCTTGTCCCCCGCGCGAACGCCGCTTGCCACGGAGAGGACGTACTCCTTCGGGATTTGGAAGGTGGATTCCGTCTTGCCGGGCATTAGCCGGTACCGGTCGAACTTCCACGCCAGCAGCGGCTCCCGCTGGCCGAGCGGAACGACCGACTCCATCCCGATCACCTCCCCGGCGTCCACAATCATGTCGGGCCGATAGGAGGCCTTGGCGATGGACAAAGACTCCACCATATCTGCCGTCACCTGTTCGCCCGCCGGGATGAAGCGCTTCGGCACGACGACGGCGACCGTCTCCTGAAAGCGGATTTGCCGCAGCTGCAGCATATAAATGCCGTAGACGAGCAGGGCGGACAGCGTCGCAGCGGTCAGCGCAATGGTCACATTTCGTTTTCTGTTCATAAGTCGCACCTCTTTCGTACGAAACGGCTCTACGCGAGAACAAAAAAAAGAACGCAGCCGGGCACATCGCCCTGCTTGCGTTCTTCGCATAGCCGTTCGCTATTTATCTCGTTGGAATTTGAATCCATCATAGCAGACAACACAACGACTGTCTATATATAGAACTCAAAATTTGTCATTATTTGTTCTTTCCTGCTAATCGCCGCCATATTCAAGCCCGCGCAGTACGTAGGCGATCGTATCCTCGATATCCGCCATCGGATCGCGCGGCTCGCCGCTTAGGATCGGCGTAAAATAGTTCCGCTGCTTATGGAATAAAATATTGCCCAGCACGGACATGAATGTATGGTCCAGCGAGCGGAATTGGTATACGCCCTTCTCTCTGCCTTCTCGGAGCAGCTCTCTCAGCTGGAGCCAGACCGGATTCGCATTGCGCCGAATAACCTCGATTCTAGGCGAATTGAGCGCGATCTCCTGATTCAGCACAATAATCATCTCCGGCTCTTCCTGCTGGAAAAGCATGACTTCGCGGATTATCGTTCGCAGCCCCTCGACCGGGTCATGCTGCGCATTGGCGAATTCCGCGATCCTCGCATGGGGGAAGAACGTCTCGAACAGCGCCTGAAACATATTCTCCTTACCACCGAAATGGTAGGATACGAGCGCGACGTTCGCGCCCGCTTCTTCGCAGATCTGCCGCACGCTCGTGCCCTCATAGCCTTGCTTCGCAAACAATCGCTTGGCCGCTATCAGCAGCCGCATCTTCACATCGGGTTCTTCTGCTCGCATTCCGCTCTCCTCCTGTTGCTAATATTATGGACGGACGGAGGTCAGATTGGCAAGCCGCTTGCGAGCGGGAATCAAGCCGCTTTCGCGGGCGCCACCTGAGGAGCCGGGCCTTTGCGAAGCGCCACTGCGCCCGCCCCGAGCAGCGCCGCCGCTGCCGCAATGAGGATCAAGCCGAGCACCGCGCCGCCTGCGCCCGGTCCGCCGAACAGCAAATCCATCAGTCCTTCCACCGCATACGTCGCCGGGAATGCGACGCTGATCGCGTGGTAGAAGTCCGGGAGCAGCTCGCGCGGCATCATCGCGCCCGAAGAGACGAGCTGAATCGATAGCATGATAATGTTAAACAGCATGCCGCCCATACCGAACAGCAGCAGGAACAGCTGGGCGAGGAACATGAAGGTCAGGACGAACAACGCCTGGAAGCCCCACATCGCCAGGAAGCCGTGGCTGGACTGGCCGCCGAGCGCAAGCACGAGCGAGGAGCCGACCAGCGATACGACGACCGCCGCGGCCACATTGATGATACAGCGGGCGGCGAAACGCTGCCAGCGACCGAAGGAGCCAGCCAGCATCATCGACGACTGCTGCAGATTCATGCCAAGCAGCATCGAGCCGACGTACGATGCAAGCACGAGCATCATCGGCACCATCTGGTTGTTCATCCCGTCAACGACGTTGGAGTACTGGATATTCGACGTGACGCGCTCCGACAGCGCGCTCGCAGCGCCCGCCGCCTGCTCGGCCGGGAATTTGGCCCCGGTCAGCACCGTCTGTACTCCCTGCGTCACAGCAACTTTGTTCACCGTCGACGTAATCTGAGCCGCCATGGAGTTCATGACGCTCTTGATCATCTGCGGATTCGATTCGTTAATGTAATAATGGATGGCGGCTTTGCCATCCTGCGACGATGCAGACTTGCTGAAATCCGCCGGAATCGTGACGACCATCTGCAGCTCCCGTTCGTTTAGCATGCTCGCCGCTTCTTCCTCCGTCGCAATAGACTGCGTCGTAACCGGCAGCGACTGCTTAAGCTGCTCCGCGATTTGCGGTCCCATCGTCGTATCGAGCGCCACGATGCCTACGTTCAATTGCTTCAGCCGCTCGGGATCGGACACGCCGCTATACCCCGTCATCCAGATCAGCGCGAAGATGACCTGGAACATGAGCGCCGTGACGATGCCCACTTTCGTCGTCGGCTTGCTTAAGAATGCTTTCAATACGTTCCCCATGCTTGCTACCACTCCTCTTTACAATCGCTTAAACATTCGTTTTAAACGACTGTTTTAAATGTCTGTTTACTACTATAGCGCTGGGCAGGTTGTCTTGTCAATCAAGTAACTAAGACCGCGAAGAAGAAACAACGCGCCCTTTCGGCGTGTGTCCGAGCGCCGCTTGCCGCTATGGCATCGCGGAAGCTTGACGGTTCTTGACTTCCTGCCGATCTATACAACTTGTCCCCGAAACAAAAACAAACCGCGGGTCATGCCCGCGGTTCATTACGCTGATAATCTAGCTCCACTTATGCCTCCGTCTTGTGCAGGAGGTTGTACAGCACTTGCGCCGCTTCTGCGCGAGAGGCTTGATTCCGAGGCGCGAAACGCCCGTCCTTGCTTCCGTTCATGAGACCGGACTTCACCGCGGTCTCGACGTCCTCGAGCGCCCACTTGCTGATGGAAGCCGCATCCGCGAAGGCGGATAGCTGTACTTGGCCGCCGGTTGCTTGGCCGCCTTGCTTCTCATGCACGCGGGCGATCATGACTGCCATTTCTTCGCGCGTGATCGTCTTGTTCGGCTCGAATTTGCCCGTGCCGGTGCCTTCAACCATGCCGCTCGCATACGCGGCCGCGACCGCGTCGGCATACCAGCTGCCCGTTTGGATGTCGCTGAACGGAGCAGGGCCGCTTGCTTCAAGCTTGAATTGTCTGACGACCATCGTCAGAAACTCGGCCCGCGTCACGGCCGCGTTCGGTCCGAATTTGTCCGCGGCGACACCTTCCACGACGTGCTTGGCCGTCAGCTCCTGCACGGCGCGCATAGCCCAGTGCGCCGCCGGAAGGTCGGCATAGTTCTTCGTGTACGAGAAAATGCCGTATTGGCTGAAATGCGAGACTTCCGCCGTAATCGCAGCGCCTTGCACGGTGCCGCCGATATATTCGGCCGTGCCGTTGCTCGCGATGTAGTAGATGCCCGAAAGGTCGGCATCCGCGCCGGCAGCCAGCTGAAGCTGCAGCTTGATCGGCTTGGCGAACGCCGTCAGCGGCTTCGACGAGCCGTCGGCCAGCACGACGCCGAGCGTCAGCTCCAACACTTGGCCCTGCGGCGCCATCTGCACGCCCGACCCCTGCGCCTTCGAGATCGCGGCGGCCGCTTCGCTGTTGGACAACTGTTTGACACCGAAGGAGATGGTAGCCTTGGCATCCGATCCGGCGAGCGATGCCAGCGCGCTCAACACTTCGGAAGGAATCGTAACCGTGCCGGAAGACAGCTTGATCGCGAGGGCATTGCTGCCCACGGTTTGACTCGCGCCAATCGGCAGGACGATCTGCGCGCCATCGATGGAAGCCTTGCTGGCATCGAGCGTCGCGACGCCGCTCACCGGAGCGCCGATGTCGGTCAGCTTGAACTCTGCTTTGCCGCCCCCCGCAGCCGGCGGCGGAGGCGTCGTACCGTTCGTCGGAGGAGGCGTATAACCGCCTCCGCTGGACTGAACGGTGAACGTGCTAGTCACAACCGCCGTGCCTAGACCTGCGACCACTTGATATTGATTGCCGGCCGAAGCCGTCGTCGGCAGCTTGAACGATACGCTATAGCGGCCGCCGGTCGGAACGGCAACATCATAGAACAAGACCGTCCGATCCGGGCTAATGACCTTGACGATCACTTCCGCGGCGTTCGTCGTACCGGAAATCGTCACGCTTGCGCCTGTAGTCGGATTCGAAATGGCATCGATCGTCGTGACCGTCGCCGCCGTTACTGCCGTATCGGCGTAAGCGGCAGCCGGCGCGGCGACCGGAAGGGCAAGCGTCAATGCCAAGGCTGTGCGAACAATCGCTTTGCTTCTCAACTTGTGTGGCTCCTTTCTGTTAGGCGGCCCGAACCGGCGGCAATCGCCTCACGGCTCGGACGCACTTGTCGCATGACCAGCTTTAAGGCGTTACCGGGGCTGGAACATTGATATTCGTGATGCGGCCTTTCAAACTGGACGTAATCGTCCCGCGGTTAAACGTCTTCAGCACGTAGTTATAGAACGCGTCGATATCCGTACCGCCGGCCGTTTGATTTTTGCCCTCCGGCAGTACTTTGTAGTTGTCGCCGCCAGCTGCCATGAAGTTGTTGACGACGACCGTGTATTCAGCCGTATCCGTAATCGGCGTTCCGTCTTCCTTCGTCAGCACGGTCACCCGCTCCGCGATCGGCTTGCTGAAATCGGCCGTGTACTTCAAGCCGGAGATTTGGAGCGTCTTCGTATCGGATGCTTTCTCGCCCCATTGCTGCTGCAGCAGCGTCTTCACCTGCGCGCCCGTCAGCGTCATCTTCACCAACTGGTTGCCGAACGGCTGAATCCGGAACAGGTCGGAGTATTTCACTTCGCCCTTCGGCAAGTCCGCGCGGATGCCGCCCGGATTCATGAACGCGAAGTCCGTCGACATGGCGTCCTTCATCGCATCGGCGATCAGGTTGCCCAGTTCGATTTCTTGATTGTACGCGTTCGCTTTCGCAATGATATTGTCCGTCTTTCCAACCGGCAGCGACAGCTCCGGATGACGGTCCAGCGCGGCTTGAACGAGGGCCGCAACTTGCGGATCCGGCGTCACGCCCGCTTGATTCACGTCGACGATGGTCGCTTCTTTCTTTACGATATCATGCGTGGCCGGATCGATCTCCAGGTTCACGTCGGCGAAAGCGGTGCCGTACGAATAGGCTTGGAACACCAGCTTGTTATCGACGGTCCCGTTCACTTTGGCATGGTTGTCTCCCGCGAAAATGACGTCGACCTCGTCGTCCACGGCATTGGCAAGATCGGCCGCTTCGCCCGTGATCGCCCCCGTCGTACTGTTCTGGGAAGCCGGGTCATGAGCGAGAACGACGATTGCTTTGACCCCCTTCGCCTTCAGCTCCTCGACGGCCTTGTTGACGACCGGCGCCTGCTCGACGATATTGACCGGCTCGAGCGCGGACGGCGACACTTTGCTCGGCGTCAGCATCGTGACGAGGCCGATGAAGCCGATTTGCTCGCCGCCGATTTCTTTGACGACATACGGCGCGATGAGCGGCTTGCCATCGACTTTCTTAATGACGTTGGCGCCTACGTAGTCGATATCCGTTCTCTCATAGACGATGGCGTTGTTGATCGGATCTGGTCCGCCGTTCAATTGGGCCAGCAGCGCGGGCACGCCTTGGTCGAATTCATGGTTGCCCAGCGTCGCGACGTCGAAATCGAGCAGCTTCAGGAAATCGAGCGTCGGCTTGTCCCGCTCGAGCGCCGACACCGGCGAGCTTGCGCCGACGGCATCGCCGTTATGGACCAGCAGCGTGTTGCTCGGGTTCAGCTGCTCCCGCTCTTTCAGCAATGTGGCCAGGTAAGACGCTCCGCCGAGCACGTTGCCGCCAGCCGTCGTGGAATAGTCCAGCTGTCCGTGGAAATCGTTAATGCCAAGCAGCTTGACCTTCACGTTGCCGGTCGGAGGAGGCGTCGTCCCGCCGCTTTTCAGGTCCAATTTGTAAATTTGGAAGCCCTTCTCGTCCGTCTTATCCGTAGCCGCAATGTTCGGATTGGCGGCCAGATAGTCCTTCGCGGAAGGCGAAGACGTGAAGGTGACGTTCACATTCGCATCGATCGGCGCGATCGACCAGTTCTTGTCCGCGGACGGATTGATCTCCTTCATCTCCGTAATGTAGTCCATCAGTACTTGACGATTCTCTTCCGCCGAATCCACGACGAGCGTCGAGCCTTTCACGCCTGGGAAGTTGCCGCCGCCGAAGACGCGATAGTTGTTGCTGACGACGATGAACTCTTGGTTCGGGTCAATCGCTTTGCCGTCATATTGCAAATTGATGATCCGGCTGGAAGTCGCATCGTTAACCGTGCCGTCCGTCTTGTACTTAGCCGGCTTCGTGACGTCGACCTGGTACGTGACGCCGTCGATGACATCGAAGTTGTACACCGGGAAGGACGAATTCAACAGTGCTTGCGCGTCGGTCTTGGTCGGGTCGATCTTATTGAACATGCCGGCCGACATCTCCAGCCATTCCTTCACGACAGAGCCCTTCACCTTGATCGCCTTCAACGTGTTGTCGTACAGATACAGGTCGCTGGCGCTCTTGATGGCCAGACCGCCTGCCTTAATGTCGGTGTACTCCGCCGGGCCGTTGCGTCCGGCCTTGAACGGCGCGCCGACGGAGAGGATCGGCAGATTTTTGTCCGGCGAGTTCTTCTCGTTCAGCGTCTTCTGGACGTACCACTTCTGTGCGGAGGTGACAATCTGTACGGATGGATCGTCCTGCACGAGCGCGAAGTAGCTGTAGATAGGCGCCTTCGTCGTGCCGATCGGCTGGTTCGCGTACACCTTCGTCGCCGCATGCTCGTCCTTGATCGCATTCACGATCGTCGCATCCGCGTCAACCAGCGGCTTTTTGCCTACGGTGTCGTAGATCGCCTTGGTCGAAGATTGCGAGTTCTTGACGACCCATTTGCCGTTCTGCTTGGTCAGCGTCAGGTCGATGATGCCCAGGTTGGCGCCGCCGAAGCCGGCTTGCACGGCCGCTACGCCGTTGATCGTGCCTTTGGCATTATCCACGCCTTCAACCGGCTTGCCATCCGCACCCTTGAAGAGCGCATCCAGCGCCGCATCGCTGGCAGCCGGGAATACTTTGTGCGTATGCGAGAACGTAATGGCGTCGATGCCGTCCACTTTACTCAGCGGGTAGATCGCGTCTTCGGCGCCGGTACTAGCCGTTGCCGCCTTGTTAAAACCGGAATGCGTCAGGGCGACGACGATGTCCGCGCCTTCGGCTTTCATTTGCGGCACGAATTTGTTCGCGGTATCCACGATATCCTTTGTAATGACTTTGCCTTCGAGATTCGCTTTATCCCAGTCCATGATTTGCGGCGTGACCAAGCCGAGGAAGCCGATCTTCACGGTCTGATTTTTGCCGCTCTCGTCGACGAACGTTTTCTCCATGATGACGTATGGCTTGAACTTGTTCTTGTCGTTGTCCGGATTCGCGTCATGGTCGTCCACATAGACGTTCGCGTTGACGTACGGGAAGGCTGCGTCGTCGATCGCTTCGTCGAGGAAGTCCAGCCCGTAGTTGAACTCGTGGTTGCCGAATGTCGCGATATCGTAGCCCATCAAGTTCATCGCTTTGTAAGCCGGGTGCACCTGCTTGTCCTGCAGCGGCGCGACTTTCGCCATATACGTTCCGAGCGGCGTGCCCTGCAGCAGATCGCCGTTGTCCACGAGCAGCGTATTCTTCGCTTCCTTGCGGGCTTCCTTCACGAGCGTGGCGGTTTTGACGAGTCCGACTGTATCCGCGGTCGCATCTTTATAGTAATCGTAGTTCATAAAGTTCGTATGGACGTCCGTCGTCTCCATGATCCGGACTTTCAGATCGGAGCCGCCGCCAGTGCCAGCCGTAATCGTCACCGGATCGGCGAGGTTGTTGCCAACGTCGGTCAATTTGCCGCTGTAGCCGTCCACGACGAACACTTTGATCGATAGGTTGCTGCCGGTCGTGTTGAAGTGGGCCGTCATTTTCTCGCTGCTCGTAATGTCGCGCGTCAGCGCGGCCATGCCGACCGGCGTCGTGCCGTCGAACAGTTCGAAAATCACCGTTTCCTCGCCAGCATGAGCGACCGCGGTCGGCGACACGATTACACTTGCCATCGTTCCGCTCGTCGTATCGAACGTCGGGCTCGTAATTGCGAAAGCCCGGTCGGCGTTGAC
The DNA here is from genome assembly GCF_042431225.1 of Paenibacillus aurantiacus. Taxonomy (NCBI): domain Bacteria; kingdom Bacillati; phylum Bacillota; class Bacilli; order Caryophanales; family Paenibacillaceae; genus Paenibacillus; species Paenibacillus aurantiacus. The sequence continues at coordinate 21,121 of NZ_JBHMDO010000035.1, forward strand.
GGCCACATCCGCGGCAGCCTGAGCCGTCACCGCTCCCAGTTCAAGTACCGTCTGCGCGCGCACCGGCGTCGTCACGTAAGGCGATGCCAAAAAACCGGCGAGAAGGGAAGCAGCCAGCGCGGACCGCGTCATTCTCTTCTGTATCCATCTCATTTCCTAGTAATCCACCTTTCGTATGATCTACAGGAAATATAACAGAAATATTGTAAAGCCCAATTTAAGAATTTGTTCAGAAGAAGTAAAGCCGCCTGTCCGCTGCGTCGACGCGATACGAGCCGCAAAGCAAGAGAACAAAAGGAACACTTGGGGTAACAAGGATATGAACATCGGTTCAAAAATGGCGATTTTGCAACCCATTCTAGGTTGATTAAGACCGTAAACGTTTAAAATCATGATAATGATGAGACCGATTCACACTTGCTTTCTCCGCGTTTAAACCTTTTGTAAATGCCCGATCTCTATCCAAAGCCGTTCATGCAAAGAATGCTCGAAACCATCCGTCGGAAGTCGCGCGCCCGATATCCCGCCTTAGTAAGCTCGCTTGAAGCGTCGTAGCTCCATTCCATCAATGACAATATTAGTGACACTGTCATCTCAACTACCCTCTTGCCTAACTAGGAACGATATGGCAAAATAAAATCCGTACGAAAGACCACCCCCGGTTTACCTTTGGTTCGCAACGTGAATGATCCCGGCAGCACACCCTCAGAACGAAGTTACCGTCAAGTTCATCCATCCGGTATTCCCACAATCGACTGCATATTGCGCTTCAGCACGACCTAATCATTTTTACCTGCAATCATGCGCATCTCGTTGCATCCCCCAGCTATGCCCGCGACTTCGCTTTCATCTTCTGGCTTCTCTTCCGTTCCACAAGAACGCCATTTTTCGAATCCCCCCTTATGCTAGATGCCCGAACAAGAGTCTGCACGAAACCCGTTAGGCTCCTTCAAATTATGTTTTCCTAATCACCGTACCGAAGTACCGAAGCACCGACAAATCGCGGTTCAATCCGTTCACCTTACGCAAGTGCTGGCAGCTGCTGCCGCTATCCGGCTCATGAGCCGTCTTCTTCGGCGAGTCGTTCGCCCCGCAAATCGCTAGGCGCGCATAACCATCCCGGAGCGTACCCGAAAAGTATCCGAGAGGATAATAGGTTCAGCCGCGCTCGAATGCTACCATAAGTTCAGCGATCGAAGGCGATGCGCAAGCACCCTCTCCCCGCTGGACGATCCCTCCTCGAAAATCAGTGGCTGTTCTTGCTCGGTTCGGGCGGCGTTGTCGCCTCTTGGCCATGAAGCAGGAGCGTACCAATGATTCATAAAACTTCATTGAGAAAAGGAATGATCCCCCCATGAAAAAAGTTACCCCGATGTTGACCGCGCTTCTCCTTGCTTCCGCCATCGCCCTTCCGGCCGCTTCCGCCGCAAGCGAAGCCGCCCCCGCCACTGCTCCGGCCAAGCAAGTCGCCACGAAGCTGCTAACCGATGGCGCGTTCGCCGCGCTTCAAGTCGGCAATAAAGTATACGTCCATGACGAGAAGGGCCAGCTGTTCCAGACGAACGGCAAACTCCATAACGGCACGCTGAAGGATCTGTTCGTGGTCGATTACGGCCCGATGCAGGTGCCGATGGTCGTCGTCCAGAACAAAGGCGAGCTGCTCGTGTTCAGCGACCTGTGGCCGGAATTCGCGAAAGGCAAAGAAAATAACAATATCGAAGAATACTTCTGCGGCCGCATTTTGACTAAAGCCGCCAATAAATACGTCACGCGGACGGGTCATCACTTCGCCCAGCAAGTCGGCGACAAAGTCGAAATCTATACGGCCAACGATTTCGGCGATCTGAAGAAAGGCCATCACAAATCGTTCGAGGTGACGGGCAAACTGAGAGGTCTTCTCCTGTTCGACTGCTGCCCGTATGCGGTAATCGAGAACGCGGACGGCACGCTGGGCGTGTATCATGCCGGGGAGAACGGTCCGGTACAGATTACGACGGTGAACCTGTCCTAGCAGCAATGTCTATCGGATAAGAAAAAGGATCGGAAGCCGGGCTTCCGATCCTTTTTGGTCGCTATGCCAACAAACGCAAGCAGCGCTACCCGATTCTAACCTCGCTCCCGACATGCGATCCCCGGCTCTTCTCCAGCGTCTGCGTATACTCCACGCGCCCGATGACGCAGCCCGGTCCGATCGTGACGCGGTTCCCCCGCACGACGGCCGCTTCGGTATGGGACAGCCGCAGTTCATCGCCTTCGATGAGCTCAGCTTTCAGCACGGATGGTCCGGAGGCGGTGAACCGGCGCTTCAAGTCCATTATCCGGCTGCGCTTCACCTCGATGCGACCGCAGCCGATCTCCTTCGCTTCGCCAGGTGCGTACAGGTTAATGTCCAGCCGGTCCGCGCTAAGCAGCCCGCCAATGCGGAACCCGCCGCTGAGCTCGGCCGCGTCGACCTCGCAGGATCCGCCGGTCTCCAGCTGGCCCTGCAGCTTCAGCTTTCCTGCCGACATTCCGCCGTGGACGGTGACCTGACCAAGCCCCTTGAATTCGCCCGCGCGCAAGGATCCCTTCACGATCAGCTCGCCTTGGATGCGCCCCTCCCGCAGATCGGCCGATCCTTCCACCCGGCACGCCCCCATCACTTTGAAGCCGCCCGCGTGCACATCGCCGTGCGCGACGCCTTCACCCATAATACTGACCGTCTCGAACACGCCGCCCAGCGATTCGCCCGTCCCCATGATTTTCAGCTTTTTCCGGCCGGATGGGGGCGAATAGGCGAAGCCTGCTCCTTGTTTCAATGATTCCTTGCTCATAGCTGCACCCGCTCCTTTACGTTCGCGTTCGGATGAACGATCAATTCGGTCTTGTATTCGACCCGGCCGATCGAGCAGCCCGGTCCGATGACGACCCGGTCCCCCCGCACGATCGCAGCGGTTGTCGCCTCCAGCTTCACCTCATCCCCTTCGATGAGCCGCGCCTCCAGCGCCGGATCGAACGAAGGGATCACTTTCTGGAGCAAATGGGCCCACGCACCGCGCTCTGCCCGCCGCACCTCGATGCTACTCCCGCCGATCTCCTGCGCTCTTGACGAGCCGATGAGTCCGAAATCGATCCGGCCGGCGTTCAGCATCCCGCCAATGCGAATCCAGCCGTTTGCGACGACCTCCTCAGCCTCGCAATTGCCGTCTACCTTGAGCGCGCCAGTCAGCTCCATTTTGTCCCCGCGCAGACTGCCGCTGACTGTGAATTGTCCTTCTAGACGCGCCTGATCCGCCGTCAACAATCCCGCGACGGTGACGCGGCCCGCAGCTTCGAGCTTTCGCGCGTCGACGCTTCCGTATATTTTCCCGACGCCGTTAATCGCGATCTCCTGGGCCTGGACATCGCCATCGATTTTGCAGACGCCGTCCATCTTGACGCTGCGGTATGCGCCTCCCGCCGCGCGGCTGATTCCGTTCAATGCCAAATCGAAATGTTCAGCCAGCATCATATTCCTCCGCCCCCTTAAGCAAGCTTGTTCGTTAATTCCTGCAAACAATCCCGAAGCCGCAGCCTCGCCGCCAACCGCGCGCCCGTCTCGACCCGCATCTCGCCTCCGGAAGGCACAACGAGAAATAACGAGACGCCTGCCTTGCGCACCCACAGCACTTCTTTGTCCTCGTCCTCCCTCGCCGGCCCCTCCGCCTTCAGCAGCTGGAGCAGCGCGGACTGCTCCGCCGGCGGAATCCGCTCGAGACGCTGCAGCTTCTCGGCCGCGTACAGCGCGAACAACAGTCGGAACGGCACGCGTCCATCCCCCGCTCCTTCCGCGTGCAGCATGCGGAGCGTCTGCTCGGATACGATGCGGCGGGCGGTCAGCTCCTCCCTGCGCCAAGCCAGCTCGTAGAGCTCCGGCGCGAACTTCTCCGCCAATTCGTCGAGCGAGAGCTCCTCCTTCATCTCAAGAATGCGGCGAACTCTCGCCAGCACGAGCCCTTTCGGGAAAAACGTCTCCTGCCCCGTAAAGGTCGATCGGCGGATAAACCACGCCTCCGGGATCAGCTGCTTGCGCTTCCACCGGTACAGCTGCCCGTACGAAATGCCCGTTAATTCGAGCAGCTCCTTCTTGGAGATCAACTCCGGTTCCATCCCGCTCCCTCCTTGCCAGCCGCGCGCGTAACAAAACACTGTTACGCTGCCGAGGCCGATGCGTTCAGGACATCCCGCATGCTCGTGATGCCTCTTCGTTATGCATTATATGCCGCGCTCGCCATCCGCTGGACCTGCGCGGGGATGAAAATACGCTCGGTCTGCAGACCGAATTTTCGCGTATGACTCGCCGAGAACACAAAAAATCCCGGACAACAGCCGCGCCTTGCGCAGCTGCTGTCCGGGATTCTCCCTCCACTATACGATTTACCCCCGCTCCCGCAGGAACGCCAGCGTCTCCTCCCGCGTCGGGATGGAAGTCTGCGCGCCTTCTCGCGTCACCGCGATCGCCGAAGCCGCCGCCGCGAAACGAAGGCTCTCTTCGGCGCCGCCGCCCCGAGACTGCTCGGCCGCGAACGCGCCGATGAACGTATCCCCGGCCGCCGTTGTGTCCTTCGGCTCCACGCGGAACGCCGGTACGGCCGCTTCCGTCCCGTCTGCCGCACGGTAATAGCAGCCCTTCTCGCCGAGCGTTACGATCGCGGCGCTCACGCCGCGCCGGAGCAATTCGGCCGCCGCCACGGCCGCCGATCCGGTGTCCGTTACCGTAAGCCCAGTCACGATGCCCGCTTCGGTCTCGTTCACGATGATCGTGTCGATCCACGGGAATACATCATCCGGCAGCTGCAGCGCAGGCGCCGGGTTGCAGTAGACCTTCACGCCGGCTGCGGATGCTTGCTCCATGACGAAACGCGTCGTCTCCCAAGGAATCTCGTTCTGCAGCAGAATCGCGTACGCATTCGCCCATACCGGCCGCGAGGCTTCGATGTCCTCGCGAAGCAGCTGTCCGTTCGCGCCCGCCGACAGGATGATCGTATTCTCGCCCTCCCGGCTTACCGCAATGAACGCCAGCCCCGATGTGCCCGGCTTGCGCAATACCGGCGCGACGTCCACGCCGCTGTCATGCAGCGAGGCGATCAGCGATTGACCGAACGCATCCTCCCCGACTGCGCCGATCATCGCCACTTCGCCGCCGGAGCGCGATGCGGCGACCGCCTGGTTTGCCCCTTTGCCCCCCGGGAAGTTGCCTGTATTCGAACCGTGTATCGTCTCGCCCGGCAGCGGATGCCGCTCCACATGACTGACCACGTCCATATTGATGCTGCCAATGACTACGATTTTGCCCATGATCTTCTTTCCTCTCCAATGCTGTACTATCCCTACATCTTAGCCCTTCCCGGCCGAACATTCAACCTCGAACGAAAGCGCTTTCTTGACTGGTTGGACGAGATGGTTGTCTCTCTTGCAAGTGCAAGGGTTGCGATGACATGCCTCTCTCGTAAGCAACCCAACCCCGCGCACAGCAAAGCCCGCCGCCCCGGCGGCAAACGCCAAGGCAAGCGGGCTACAAGCTGCCGCACGTATTAAAAGTCGATCAGGCCAACGCTGATCTGAAGCGCTTCGTCCACTTTGTGCATCGTCTCGTCATCCAGATGCGTGATTTTGTCGGTCAGCCGCTGCTTGTCGATGGTGCGAATCTGCTCAAGCAGGATGACCGAATCGCGATCAAAGCCATGGGACGCCGCGTCGATCTCCACGTGGGTCGGCAGCTTCGCCTTCTGGATCTGAGCCGTGATGGCTGCCACGATCACCGTCGGACTGAACCGGTTGCCGATATCATTCTGTATGACCAGTACCGGGCGAACGCCCCCCTGCTCGGAACCGACAACGGGGGATAAGTCCGCAAAAAACACATCGCCGCGTTTAACGATCAAGCTCTACACCCCGCTTACGAGTCGGCCGAGCGTATCGCCCGCGTCTTCCTCCGCTTGAAAAGCCTCCGATGCCATGCCAAGGTTGATCTTGGCCATCTCCATATATCCGCGCTGCATCGACTCGCGAATCTGGCGCTTCTTGCGCTCGATCAAGTAAAGCTTCATCGCTTGACGAATAAATTCGCTGCGGTTCGAGTTCTCTTTGGCGACGATCCCGTCCACTTCTTCCAGCAAATGATCCGGCAAACTGATCATGATCCTCTTGGTGTTCTGCATATTGGCCACCAACTCGCACCTCCAAAAACATTTCCAAAAAAGCGCACTATCAGTATTTCTTCGTTCCCTGAGAAATATACACCATTCATAGTATGCGGCCCGTATTGCCTGTATGCTGCACACGTTGATATACCAATGAAGTCGATCCGAGCTTCCCGTTCGGGGCGCGGCAAACTAAAACCAGTTCCCGTATCCATACTTGGTGCTTCCTACATATTCGCTGAAAGGAGCGAAAATCCTCTTCAAAATTCGCCCGCTTCCGTCGGTAATATATGACAAGCCTCGCTTATACGAGCGGATTCATCACATTCGCCAATTGCCCGCCCCGCAAATACACCCTCGGCACGCGGCCTGCGATCATGCAGGTCACCTCGTAATTAATGGTCCCCAGCTTCACCGCGATCTCGTCGGCCGTAATCGATTCGCCGCCTTGGCTGCCGATCAGCACGACTTCCTCGCCCGGCTCGACCGGCATGCCGTTCATTGCGGCCGGATCAAGCGCGATCATGCATTGATCCATGCAGATTGTCCCGAGCACCGGGACGCGTACGCCCCGCACGATCGCCTCGGCCTTGCCCGTCAAGAGACGGCTGTACCCGTCGGCATAACCGATCGGCAGCGTACCTATCCGCTCTTCGCCCGCCGTGAAATAACGGGTGCCGTAGCTAATTCCCCAGCCCGGAGGCGCCTGCTTCACCATGACGACGCGCGTCTTGAGCGACATGACGGGCTCCAACTCGATGCGGGTCTTGTTCACTTCCGCCGAAGGATACAACCCGTACATGCCAATCCCGAGGCGCACCATGCCGCCCGCCCACTCCGGCGTATCCATCCCGGCGGCGGTGTTTGCTGCGTGCACGATCGGCAGATGAAGCCCGCGCCTTGTAAGCTCTTGCATCAACGATTGGAATCGCTCATATTGCAGGGCGGTGTAGTCTTTGTTCGACTCATCGGCGCGCGCATAATGCGTGAACAAGCCCTCCACGTCCAAGCCCGGGTCGCGGAGCGCCCGCTCGACGTACGCGATCGCGGCAGGTCCGGGCGGCAGGCCAAGCCGTCCCATGCCGGTATCGATCTTAATATGCACGCGCAGCTTCCTGCCGCTCTTCGGCAGCGCGGAGGCCGCCGCGAGCACGTCGTCCCGAAACATCGCGACCGAAATATTCATTTCGCGCGCGATCGCCAGTCCCTCCGGCGGCACGTACCCCAGCACGAGTATCGGCGCGGCAATGCCCGCCCTGCGCAATTGAAGCGCTTCGTCCAAAAACGCAACGCCCAAATAATCCACGCCGCATAACTCCGCTTCCCTGGCCGTTTCCACCGCGCCATGCCCGTAAGCGTTCGCTTTCACCGATGCCATCAGCCGCATGCCCGGGGGCAGCGCCGCGCGGAACGCCTGCAGATTGCGCCGCAGGGCGTCCAGAGAAATTTCCGCCCATGTCGGGCGATAGTATGCGTTCACCAGCTCCACCTTCTCCTCTTTCCCGCTTCCTTCGCGCTTGCCGCATCGCTCAAAAGAAAGCGGCGCGGGTGCGAGTCCCGCGCCGATTCCTATGAGCGGGCGCCCTTGCCAAGGCGCAGAAGCTTCTGATCCATCAGAGGACCGTTCAAGCCCGCTCTGATTTATCGACCAACCTATCGTCTTTATGTTATACCCATCGGCAGGCGGCGTCAATGAAACGAGGCGGCTTGCGGCGGTGTTTCGAGCTGGAAATTGTTGCGCTTCGCTTTACGTTATTTCGTCATCTCGCCTTGAACGGACTGCGCGATGCGAACGAGCTCCGTCTCCGGCAGCGTGCCGCTCGTGAGGCGGTACTGGATGCCGTCGTACGTCCAGACGATCGTGCGCTGCGGGCTTTCCTCGTCGCCGATCAGCTCGCCGATCGTGTACACGAGATCGACCATTTGGCCTTGGCCCATAGAGGAGGCGGCCATGTCGCGCGGCTGCGTTTTGATGAGCGTAAAATCGTACGTCGCGCCGGCATAACGGTCCATGACGCCCGGCAATCCGCCGAATACGATATCGTTGGAATCCTGCAGCGCCATCGGCTCCGGCCCGAGGTAGAGCGGATCGAGCGCAGCCGCCAGGTTGTCTTTCGTCGCTTGGTCGCCTGCGACCGGCGCCATCGTGTCTTCGGCCGGCTCGTCGCCGCTTGTGCTGCCTTCGGTGTCGTCCGCTTTGCCGGAATCCGCCGGCGTGTTGCCCGTCGTCTCATCGGCGCTGCCGTTCTGCGCCTTGCCGCCTTCCGCGGCCGCGTCACCGTCTTCCGGCTGAACCGTGGACGGCTTGCTCGAACCGCTCAAGTTCTGCTTCGTATCGAAGACGCTCTTGTCCGGTTTCGAGTCGAAATCGAATTCGGTGAATTTGACGGATACCATGACCGCCGCGTTCGTGTCGCTGACTTCGACCTGCAGCGGACGGTAATCTTTGTCGAGCCAGATTTTCTGGCGGGCGAGCGAGCCGTTCTGGTAGTTCGCCATGACGTCGAACACGTAGTTCTCTTTGTCGACGGCGAATTGGCGGCTGTTATCCTGCAGAATGCTCGAGACGAGCGTTTGGTACAGATACACTTGTCCTTGGTTTTGCGGCCAGTCGCTTTGGAAGCGGAACACTTTATTGAGGCGCGGTGTAAGCACGAAGACGCCTTCGTCGTTGCGCAGCACGATTTGCGTGATGTCGCGCTTCGCGTTCGTCAATTCGATGCGGTAGTAGCTCGGTTTCTGGTACTGCACGTCTACCTGATACTCCAATGGCTGCTGCCCGGTATTGAGCGTCATCGTGCCTTTCCCGTGATAGCTATCCAGGCTGTTAACGACTTTGTCCAAATCCTTGACGACGGTATCCGCGTCCTTCGTGCCGCCGCATGCGGCGAGCAATGCCGTAAGGCACAATAGAACGGCTGCTAGTAGGCTGATTCGACGACGCATGAACTCTCCACCCCTTAATGATAATGTTGGCTTAGCCGTGTACACTCGACTGCTAAGATATCTATGAGGGGACTTGGACATTTATGCGGACTAGATTGACGAGCTCCTGCTTGGACCAATCGGAGCGCATGCGCGGCATCGCGCGGCCGCGTCCGCCGCAGGTTAGACGAGCATTCCGGCAAAAAACAAAAGGGCAGCGCCCCTTCACATCCCCATTCTCCCTCCCCCTTCCCCCTCCGCTGAGGGGAACCAAGCATATGCTTCCGAAGTGCGCTTTCCGTTGGAAAACGCTCAGACTTCGCCCTCTGGACACCCTTCTTCGAGCAGGCATCCAAGGGTCGTGGATAGCGGCTGTTTTCGAGCGGAGCACGCTTTTGTCCTCATGGACAAAGCTAACGTTGTGGCCACCTCTGGACTCCCTTTTACGTGCTATCAAGCTTGTTCGCGGTCGGCGGGTTGCTTCGAGCTGGCACGCTCTTGTCCTTGCGGACAAAGCTTCATCCGTATGGGCTGCTCGGACGCGCTTTACATTTTTATCCTCAACATGGATGTTGCATTATGTCCTAAACGACAACGAAAAACCGCCGGTGGCCGGCGGTTAAAGGCGTGATCTAAAAGACCGGTGCAAAACAACGCGTTCTGCGGGCGGTATGAGCTTACACTCGCTGTTGTATCCGGATTTAACGATTAGTCCAGCAGCACGTCCGACCGCTCGCCGCGCGCAAGCTCGAACATCGCTTGAATTTGGCGCTCCGTGTTGCGCTCGAGGGACAACGGGGGCAGCGCACCCTCCGCGAAGAAGCCGACTTGCGTCGTCTCGAGACCGATCTGCGCCGCGCCGCCGGTCAATCGGCAGAGAATGAAGATTTTATAGACATGATGAGGCGAAGGCGGATGTTCATGGAACTTCTTGTCCAGTACAGCCAGCAGCCGCACCGCTTCGACCTCGTACCCCGATTCCTCCCGTACCTCCTTCACCGCGATCTCCTTCGGCGACAGTCCGATGTCTGCCCAGCCGCCCGGCAGCGACCAGGCACCGTCCGCCAGCTCGCGCACCATGAGCATCGCGCCGTCCTCATTCAGCACGACGCCCCGAACATCCACCTTCGGCGTCGCGTAGCCCGTTTCACTCGCGAACAGCTCGCGGATCTTCTCCTCGCCCGCCTCCGTATACGTCTGCATGATTTCCACGCTTAGGTCGCGCAGCATCTCGAACCGTTCGATATCGTATATATCTTTCCCGTAGGCCAGTCCCGTCTGGCTGATCGCCTGAATCTGCTTAGCCCACTCCAGCCACTTCAGCATGGTTGCTCTCCTCCTTAATGAAGAAGACCCCGCACGATCGCGCATCTCGCGTCGTGGGGGCCTTCGATGTATGGCGCTGGGGTAAGCATACCACAGACGCTGCCCCAAGCTAAACTAGTCCGGCATCGCAAAAGGGCTGAAATCGGCCGGCTGCTTCCGCTGCTGCTCGATTTCAGCCCCTCATTATCACAACCTGCCAAATTACGCTTGCGTGCGGCCGGTTGCGTTCGTACCCGAATCTTTACCCGAGCCTTTACCAGAATCTTTGCCCGCGTCTTTGCCCGCATCCTTGCCAAGCTTCTTCGCCTTCTCGCATTCCGCGCGGCGCGCCTCGCGGACCTCCTTGTGCAGCTGGCGCAAGTCCTTGCCCTCGGTCGCGATGCCCAGACGCTTCGCTTCCTCTTGCAGCATCGCCATTCGCTTCGCCTTGTGCTCGGCTTTGAATTTCGCCCACTTCTCCGGCTGCTCTTGACGCACCTTCCTCAGCTCTTCGCGAAGCTGTTCGGTCGTCATGCCTTCGGTCTTGATGCCGAAGTATTCCGCCGCTTCCTTGAGCCGCTTCTCGCCATGTCGGTGATGGTCGCCCTTCATCGCCTTCCACTGTTCGGGCGCTTCCGAATAACTTTCGAACCGCTCCGTCTTCGTCTGCGGCTCCTTCGCCGTCTCTGGCGCCGCGAACGCGGATGCGCCGCCGAATAATAACATCGCGGCCGCTGCCGCGGACACGCATGTTTTCGTCCATTGGTTCATAGGGGTCTGACACTCCTTTTGCGCGTTTGGGATGGCCAACATTTGGTAGTCTGTCCAAACCGTCCTGGCCATAGTCCTTCCCCGCGCGAAAGACGCGTCCCGCTAGAGTCGCTCGAGCTGGTTCAATACCGACTGCCTGTCGAAATGCTCTCCGATGAACACCGCCACGTCCTTCACGTCTCCTTGCGGCGTAATGCGGATCAGCTCCAGCTCCCGATAAGCGAACTGGAACAGGAACCGGCTGCCCGTCTCCTTCAGCGTCACGATCCCTTTGGCCCGGTACACGTTATCCGGCAAGCCCTTGACGAACGCTTCGAACGCATGCGAATCGACCGGCGCCTCCAAATAATGCGTCAGCGCCATGACGTGCGCGTGCGAGGCATGCACATGTCCTTCGGATGAATCGCCATGCGCTTCCTCCCCATGCCCATGGCTGCAAGCGCCATGATCATGCCCGCACGCTTCATCGTGCACATGCGCCGCCTTCTCCGCCGTACTCGCCGAACCGCCAATGCCCGCCTTGTCTTCGGTCCCGTGATCATGGGCGCAGCTCGCTCCGCAAATATGCCCGTCATGAGAGCGGCTGGCCGGCATCCCGCCGTCCGCGTCGAACATACTCAAATCCGTTACGCATTTGATCGTCGCCGTCAGCGGCGCATAAGCATTCAACTCGCGCACCAGCTGCTGCACCTCGATCAACTCCTCGGCTTCCAGCCGATCCGCCTTGTTGACCACTAGATCGGTCGCGCAGCGGATCTGCTCCTGCATCAGCTTGAATGTTCGGCCGCCGCGCCGGCTTCTCGCCAGCAGCTCCGGTCCGTCCACGACGGTGACGATGGAGCGGAGCTCGATGCGCTCGTACATCGACGTCTCCGTCACGGCGTCGATAATTTCCATCGGATTCGCCGCCCCCGTCGCTTCGATCAGGATAACCTCGGGCCGATGGTCATCGACCAGCTTCTTGAGCTCGATTGCCAAATCGCCGCTCATCGAGCAGCAGATGCAGCCGCTTAGCATCTCGGCCATCGGCACGTCGCCGCCGATCACCTGCCCGTCAAGGTTCACCTCGCCGATCTCGTTCATCACGACGGCCGCCTTCACGTCCGCCATTCGGTAATGGTCGATGACCCGGTTCAGCAGCGTCGTCTTCCCGCTCCCGAGGAAACCAGACAACAGATGAACCGGAATGGTCCGCTCCCCATGCGCCTTATGGTCTATCTTGTTACTCATGTCCATTCCCTCTTCCCCTGGCGGACGAGCCGCCGTTTCGATCTCTCCATTATAGCTCGCCGCCCGGCTGAATCACAATTTAGAAGAGAGGCCGACGCGCCTTTGCCTCCCCGCCCACCCGCTCGCATAATAACGAACCGCTTCGGTGAAAATAACCCTCGTTCCCCACTTCCTTCCATAAGGAGGCCAACCGCCATGGCCGATGCAACGTCCGGCAATAGCAGCCCCAATGCGGGCAGCAGCCAAAATGGCAATTCAACCGGCACTGGTACGGCTTCGGATAGCGGCCAGCATGCCGGCAAGTCCGAGAACCAAGGAACCTCCGGCGGTGACGGCGTATCGTCAGCCTCGCCGCTGAAACCTCTGACGCTTACGAACCTGCTGGGCGAATTCAATAACACGATGGATTTGAAATTCCGCGATTTTCCCGCCAACGGAGTCAAGGCGGTTTATTTGCAATATATGATCGACTCCGAGCAGCTTTATCGCTCGCTCGTGCTCCCGATCGGCGGCGTCGCCGACGACATGGCGGACAAGCTGCTGCAGCAGGCGATATTCGAGCGTGCGGATTCGCTGGAGGATGCCGTGTACGCGGTGCTGTTCGGCAGCGCCGTCATCTTCTCCGGGGACCGTGCGTACAAGCTCGACCTCACCCGCTCCATCGGACGCTCGATCGAACAGACCGAGACCGAGACGGTCATCGCGGGTCCGCATGACGGGTTCGTCGAGAACATCGTCGAGAACTTGGCGCTGCTTCGCAAGCGGCTGCGGAGCTCGCATCTGAAGACGGTTCCCCTCGCGGTCGGCGAAGTGACCAAAACCCAAGTCGTCGTCGCGTATATCGAAGGGATCGCCAATCCGGATTTCGTCGCCAAAGTAACCGACCGGCTGCAGAACATCGAATTCGATTCCATTTACGAAGCCAACATGCTCGTGCAGATGATCGACGACAACCCGAACTCCTTCTTCCCGCAGTTCGTGGTGACGGAGCGACCGGACGCGATATGCTCCAAGCTGTCGGCCGGGCGGGTCGTGATCTTCGTGGACGGATCGCCTTCCGCGGTAAGCGCGCCGGCGTCATTTTTCGAATTCTTCACCTCGCCGGATGACTACTATCAGCGCTGGCACGTCGGCTCCGCGCTTCGCCTGCTGCGGATCGTAGGGTTCATCATTACGGTCGGCTTTACCGCGTTCTATGTATCAGTGACGACTTTTCATTATGAGATGATTCCGCACAAAATGCTGCTGAACTTGACCAAATCCAGAAGCAACGTGCCGTTCCCGCCGCTGTACGAGGCCCTCCTGATGGAGACGACGATCGAGCTGCTGCGGGAAGCGGGCGCACGTCTGCCGACGAAGATCGGCCAGACGATCGGTATCGTCGGCGGTATCGTCATCGGGCAGGCGGCCGTTCAGGCGGGCTTCACGAGCAACGTGCTCATCATCGCCGTCGCGTCGTCCGCGATCGCCTCGTTCGTCATTCCGAGCTACGTCATGAGCGCGTCGATCCGGCTGATTCGCTTTCCGCTCATTTTCCTGGCGGGCGTGTGGGGAAATTTCGGCCTTATGATCGGCATCGCGTTCATTGTCATTCATCTCTCCGGCATTACGAACCTGGGCAGCTCGTACTTGACGCCGATCGCGCCGATGAACTTCAGGGATTGGATGGATACCTTTATCCGCGGCCCGCTCTATTCCTTGCGCTACCGGCCGTCCCAAGTCAAATCGCCCAATCAATTGAAGAACAAAATGCGAAAGTAGGTGAAGCGGATGATCGAAAAACTGAACGGATTCCATGTCGCCTTCATCATCGTCATGATCGAGCTTGACGTGACCGTCTTCAGCCTCCCCAGGATCCTTGCGGAGAACCTCGGCACCAACGGGTGGATCGGTCTGCTCCTGCTGTCGGCCATCGCTTTCGCCAACCTTGGCCTGATTCATCTCTTCCAGCGCGTCGGCCAGGGCCGTTCCCCGTTCGAGGTCGCCGAGCAGTCGATTCCCCGAATCCTGCTCATGCCGGTCTACGTGCTCCTCTCGCTGCTATGGATCACGCTCGGCAGTTTCGTATGTAAGAAATATGTGCTTATTTATCAAATGGTCGCCTTCCCGACGACTAATGCGAACCTGCTGTATACCCTTTTGGCCGCACTGGCCTTTTATTTGCTTATTAAAGGCATCTATAACATCGGTAAGGCGATGACCGTCTTCTTCTATTTCACCGTACCGGTCGCTTTGTTCGCCTTCTATTTCAAAGATCAATGGGAGCTGTACCGCTTTACGCCGTTTATCCTCAAAGGAGGAACCGAAGGGCACAGCCTAAAAAACTGGCTGGAGGTATACACCATCTACGTGGGGTACGAAATCTCGCTGTTTCTGATACCGTTCGCGGAACGGAAATCGTTGTTTAAAGGCGCTTACCTTGGCCATTTGCTGACCACCTCGGTTTACCTGCTGCTGATCATCGTCTCGTACGGCTTCTTTAGCCTCGATCAGCTTCAAGCCATTATGTACCCGCTGCTGAATCTGTTCTCTTATATCGAGCTGCCCTTCCTGAACCGGTTGGAGAACCTTATCTTCACGCTGTTTCTGTTTAGCAACCTAGCCTCGCTCGTCTTGTTCGGCTGGATGGCGCTCACGGCGCTTCGGCGCGTATTCCCGAAAGCGAGAAAGAATGTGCTCGAGCTTATCTTGATTGCGGCCTCGATCGGTATCTCTTCCTACCCGAAAATATTGCGGGATTCGGAAATATTGCTGCGCGTTGCCCTCTACTTGGAAGCCGCCGTCGCCTTCCTGCTGCCGACTGCGCTGCTGCTGCTGGCGGCATTTCAAGCCCGCAGCAAGACGCCGAAATCCGAAGGCGGGACGACGGCATGAGGACCATGCGTTTCCTACGCCTCCCGCTGCTTGCGCTGACTTGCGCCGCGCTGCTCCTTGCCGGCTGCCGCGACGAGAAAATCATCGAACGGATGGGATTCACGCGTACCGTCGCCCTCGATCTCCCGGATGGCGAAGAAGACAAGACGAAGCTGAAGGTGACGATCAGCATTCCGAAGTCCGAGCCGGCGAACGCCCGGATCGTCCTGACGACGATCGCGCAGTCGAACAAAGAAGCCCGCATTATGTTCTCCCGTCAGAACAACCGCCAGATCGTCAGCGGCCAGCTGCGTGCGGTGCTGTTCGGCGAGCAGCTGGCGAAGGACGGCCTCTGGAAAAACATCGACACGTTCGTGCGGGATCCGTCCATCGGCAGCAAAGTGAACGTGATTGTTGTGAACGGCAATGCCAACGCCCTACTGCAGCGCAATTACAAGCAGTTCCCCAGCACCGGCGAGTATATCGAGGACTTGGTTCGAACGGAACGCGGCGCGACCGAAATCCCGCTCTCCAACCTGCACACGTTCACGCGGGATTATTTCGACGACGGCATCGACCCGGTAGCTCCGCTCATCAAGGAGGGCAAGGAAGCGCTCGCCCTCGACGGCATTGCCTTGTTCCGCGACGATGTCTTCGTCATGCGCGTCGAACCCCAGAAATCGCTGCTGTTCAACTTCATGCACAAGAACTTCGTTACGGGCGAAGTCGTCATGGCGCTGCCGATCCAAGAAGGCGAGCAGCAGCGGATCATGCTCAGCTTCGTCGCCAGCAACCGCAAAATCAAAATCCGCCATGCCAAGACGATTCGCGGCGGCGAAGACATTCAGGTTCATTTCCATCTGAAGATACGAGGCGAGGTGCTGGAATACCATGGTAAGTTGAACCTGCAGAAGACCCCGGATCAGAAAGAGCTGGAGAAGCGGATGAAAGCCTATGTCGAGAGCGAGACGATGCATCTTCTGGAGAAAATGCAGCAGCTGCGGATCGACCCGCTCGGCATCGGCCAACATGTCCGCAACCGCATGACCTTCGCCCAATGGAAGAAGCTCGATTGGCGGGAAATGATCCCAGACTTGAAGATTCGGGTTACCGCCGACGTCAAAATTAAAGATATCGGCAAGCTGCAGTCCTGATCCCGCCCGCTCCCGCATACACTTAACGTGGATGAAAGGAGCGATAGCCATGATAGAAACGAGACCGATTCCGGTCGTAGTCGTCAGCGGCTTCCTCGGCAGCGGTAAAACGACGATGCTGCTGCGGGTGCTGCA
This sequence comes from Paenibacillus aurantiacus, assembly GCF_042431225.1. NCBI lineage: Bacteria > Bacillati > Bacillota > Bacilli > Caryophanales > Paenibacillaceae > Paenibacillus > Paenibacillus aurantiacus. The sequence goes on from NZ_JBHMDO010000035.1 coordinate 37,655, forward strand.
GCATGCCAAGGCGGAGGGTATGCGCGCCTCCGTCCTGATGAACGAGGTCGGCTCCGTGGATGTCGACGGCATCATGGTGAGCGGGCAGGCCGCTGCCAGCATGCTGGAGCGCGTCACGGAAGGCTGCCTTTGCTGCAGCAAGAAGGGCGAGTTGGCGCAATGTCTGGAGCGTCTGGCGGAAGCCGCACCGGACGTCATCTTCATCGAACTGACCGGCGTCGCCAATCCCGAGGAAATCGTCGAAGCGATGAGCGAGCCGCAGCTTGCCCCCAGAATCGCGCTGCACCGGATTGTCACCGTACTGGACGCGGAGCACGCGATTGATTATAACAGCATCTTCTCCACCGACCGCGAGCTTGTACATACGCTGCGCCGGCAGATCGAGGTCGCCGACTTCGTCTTGGCCAACAAGGCGGATCTCATCTCGTCCAAGACGGCGGCTAAGCTCGACAAAATGGTGCGCGACCGCAACGCCGCCTGTCAGCTTGTGCTGACGGTCCGCGGCGACGTGAAGCCTTCGTTCATCCTCGATGGCATCGAGAAAAGCGGGCATGCGAGGCCGCTGCCGTCGCCGTCCTTCGGCAATGTTCGCGTAGGCGGCGTGCCGATCTCGCCATCTCCCGGCACGCGCGTCTTCGCCTCCCCGCAGCAAGCCGGCGCCCCCGCGCCGCAGCCTTCCGCGGTCCTGCAGGTGATCACGAAGCAGCGGCAATCGTACTCCCGCGTCAAGTCGGTCACGCTCTACCCCGGAACGGCCAGCGCCGTCACGAAGCGAAGCTTCGAAGCGTTCTTTGCCGGCCGGGGCAACGGCTGCCTTCGCGCCAAAGGGTTCATGCCGCTGGGCCCCGGCGGGAGCATGCTGCTATTCCAGCTCGCCGGCAAACGAATCGAATGGCAGAAAGCCGACTATGCGGGAGAGCCGTATTTCGTCATGATCGGCATCGACCTTGACCACGCCCGCGTCTCGGCAGAATGGGAGAAGCTGACGAAGCAATAGTAGTAGACATGACAAAAGACCGTGGATAGCGTTGGGCGGCACTTTGGTGCTTGCCTCGCGCGGATCCACGGTCTTTTATAGTTGGGAGAAGCGCAACTGCTTATTCCAGCGGGTATACTAAGAACAGCGGCTTTGTCCCGCCAGAACGTTATCGCAAGGAGTTGAACCTGTCATCGGCACGATCCCCAAATTACTCATTATCGCCGGCGCCGTCCTGATCGTCGTTGGCTTGTTGTGGGCGCTGCTCGGCCGCTTCCTTCCGCTGGGCCGCCTCCCCGGCGACATCTCCATCGAGAAAGAAGGCTTCGCTTTCTATTTCCCGGTCGTCACGTGCATCGTGATCAGCTTGGTCGTGTCCGGCATTGCTTATTTGGTCCGCTTGTTTAAATGATCTGCATAGGGACCAATAAGCCCATAAACAAGAAGAAGGGGGTGTCCCAAAAGTCATCAAAAGATGACCTTGGGATACCCCCGTTTTTTTAAAAACAATGACTGGGTTACCGCACCCACTGCGCGGTCGCATGTTCTTCCGATCGCTGTTGTTCCCGGATTCCCTGAATGTAATGGGCGAAGGTAGGAATCCGCTCACAAAGGCGAACGCTGACGCTTCTCCAGAATCATGTGACCTGCTCCGTTTTGGCTAACCATTCATTAAAATTTCAAAACAAAAGAAGCCTGTCCTTGTTAGAATGGAAGTACCACCAACCATCCAACCAAAGGAGAAGCCTCTCTTGTACAAAGAATATACCATGGACAAACTCGCTATGCCAATGGATCTGCAGGAAGACATCCCCAAAAATCATCTCGTTCGCATCG
>NZ_JBHMDO010000036.1:0-548 GCF_042431225.1 Paenibacillus aurantiacus
ATTTCACCGCTACACGTGGAATTCCACTTTCCTCTTCTGCACTCAAGTCTTGCAGTTTCAAATGCGAATCGGGGTTGAGCCCCGAGCTTAAACACCTGACTTACAAAACCGCCTGCGCGCGCTTTACGCCCAATAATTCCGGACAACGCTTGCCCCCTACGTATTACCGCGGCTGCTGGCACGTAGTTAGCCGGGGCTTTCTTCTCAGGTACCGTCATAGCAGGAGCAGTTACTCTCCCACTCGTTCTTCCCTGGCAACAGAGCTTTACGATCCGAAAACCTTCGTCACTCACGCGGCGTTGCTCCGTCAGACTTTCGTCCATTGCGGAAGATTCCCTACTGCTGCCTCCCGTAGGAGTCTGGGCCGTGTCTCAGTCCCAGTGTGGCCGATCACCCTCTCAGGTCGGCTACGCATCGTCGCCTTGGTGAGCCGTTACCCCACCAACTAGCTAATGCGCCGCAGGTCCATCTGTAAGTGACAGCTTGCACCGTCTTTCCCGATTCGCTCATGCGAGCAAACCGCATATCCGGTATTAGCATTCGTTTCC
>NZ_JBHMDO010000037.1:0-15220 GCF_042431225.1 Paenibacillus aurantiacus
TTCGCTGGGATACTTGTCGCCAGCGCAGTTTAGTGCACAGTTTTTTGATCGTAAAGCATCTTAGATTCTCTTAATTTACTGTCCACTTTCTTGACAGAGGTCCACAGTGTCACTATCGGTCGCACCGGTGGCTGATCCGGACCCATTAACGACTTCTGCGTCACTATCAGCCGCACCGGTGGTTGGTCAGGACCCATTAACGACTTCTGCGTCACTATCGGCCGCACCGGTGGTTGTTCCGGACTCGTTAACGACTTCTGCGTCACTATCGGCCGCACCGGTGGTTGTTCCGGAACCATTAACGACTTCTGCGTCACTATCGGCCGCACCGGTGGATGTTCCGGACTCATTAACGACTTCTGCGTCACTATCAGCCGCTCCGGTGGTTGTTTCGGAGCCATTAACGACTTCTGCGTCACTATCAGCCGAACCGGTGGTTGTTCCGGACTCATTAACGACTTCTGCGTCACTATCAGCCGCACCGGTGGTTGTTCCGGACCCATTAACGACTTCTGCGTCACTATCAGCCGAACCGGTGGTTGTTCCGGACCCATTAACGACTTCTGCGTCACTATCAGCCGCTCCGGTGGTTGATCAGGACCCGTTAACGACTTCTGCGTCACTATCAGCCGCTCCGGTGGTTGATCAGGACCCATTAACGACTTCTGCGTCACTATCGGCGGCTTCGGTGGATACTGCCGCTCGCCTTCTGGAGAAGCACCAAACGCCCTCGGTTGCGACTACCCGTATCATCACTTTCAGCTCGGCTCATGAATAGCAGCTGCGACAAATTCGACATATTCATACCAATTCCATTGTCGAATATTTCAACTACGCGGCATTCCGGTCACAAAACCTTCCCGTTCTGCATCTTCTCATTCCATATAGGGAACCACGGCATCTATCCCCGTTTTCCACAGTTTTATCCACATCCTCACACGAATTGTTATGCAATTCTGGCTTGTACTGCGATTCCATAGTACTTGATTCCTAGCCGTTTTTTGACGACTCGTGCGATTGGCAAAATTTAACCGAATTAATTACACCCATTATCCACATTATCCACAATCGACCTGTGGGAAACTTATCCCCCCGTTGTGCACATTACATATGCTTGCGGTTATCAGGTTTTGCGCGGTTATAAACAGGCGTTTCCAAAATCTGTTGATAACTTTGTGGATAATGTTGACAGCTCCGATTTGGATCAGAACGCCAACTTTCTTCGCCGTTTGACCCACGCGCGAGCACGGCTCCGGGACGAATGAGTACGTGGTCGTAGACCCGAAACCGTGTGATCTACCCCTGTGCAGGGTGAAGGTGCGCTAACACGCACCGGAGGCCCGAACCCGCGAATGTCTAAAATTCGGGGACGTCGGTGGTCAGACCTCGTCCGACTCGGCCAAACCGCGACCCTTCGGCGAATCTCGCCCCTCGATAATTTGACGCGAATTCGTTCGGTGTCGGCGGCTGCCAAAAACTGCAGTAACCACCGCCCGGAGAGGCGGCGGTTACAAGTCATCATCCGTAAGCTAGCTTCCGTTAGCCCGCGTCCGTCGCCATTTCATCTGTTCGACGTGCCGTTAACGCTACTGCATTGCATGCCGAGACGAAAGCCTGCGCCGCGGCAAGGATCATATCGTCGTGCACCGCCGTCCCCCGGTAACGTTCCCCGTTCCGGATCATGCTGACCACTGCTTCCCCCCGTGCGTCTTCGCCGGTGGCCAGCGAGTGCAGCTCCAAGTCCTCGAACTGGGCGGCTTCCGGAATCGCCTGTCGAATACACTGGATAACGGCTTCGAGCGGCCCGACGCCGGAACCCGTGTAAGTCCGCTCCGAGCCATGCGCCTGATCGCGTATCGTCACCGCCGCAATTCGTGAGCGCTGGGTCCCCGCGACCACCTGCAGATCGACGAGCGCATACGGATCCTGCTGCATGCCCGTGCTGTCGCTCGCCATCGCGATCAGCTCGCCATCGGGCACGATTTTCAGCGTATCCGCCCGGTCCACGAATTTCTCATACACCTCCTGCAGCTGATCATCCGTCAGCGTAATCCCATACTGCGCCAACCGATGTTTGATCGCATGCCGACCCGAATGCTTGCCAAGCACGATCATGCTCCGAGGTATGCCCATCGCTTCCGGGTCCATGATTTCGTACGTATTCCGGTTCTTGAGCAGCCCGTCTTGGTGAATGCCCGATTCGTGTTGGAACGCGTTGCGCCCGACGATTGGCTTGTTGTATGCGATCGGGAAATGCATCGCACGGCTGACCATCCGGGACGTCTCGTAAATTTCGCCGGCTACGATGCCGGTCTTGGCGCCGAGATACGCTTGGCGGGTCTCGATGGCCATCGCCAGCTCCTCCAGCGAGCAATTGCCCGCCCGTTCGCCGACGCCGTTCACCGTCACCTCGATTTGGGTCGCGCCAGCTTGGATCGCCGCCAGCGAGTTCGCGACCGCAAGACCCAGATCGTTGTGGCAGTGGGCGCTGTAACGAACCGACTCCCCGCCTCTAGCCTGCTTGCGCACCGTGCGGAACATGTCGCCGTATTCTTCCGGAATCGCGTAGCCGAGCGTATCCGGCAGGTTGATGATCGTCGCGCCCTCGCCGATAACGCCCTCTACCAGCTCGATGACGAACTCCCGCCCGGCCCGGCTCGCATCCATCGCGGAGAATTCGATCTCCTCGACGAACTGCTTGCCATAAGCGACCATCTCGCGGGCAATGCGGAGCACCTCGTCGCGGGATTTCTTCAGCTGAAAGTCGAGGTGAATATCCGAAGACGAGATGAAAATATGAAGGCGCCTCCGCGCAGCATCCTGCGTCGCGCGAACCGCCGCGTCGATATCGCCTCGCATGGCGCGCGCGAAGCCCGCGATCTCGACCGTCTGCAGCTCCCGCGATACCGCCTGGATCGCCGCGAAATCACCGGGACTCGCCACTGCGAAACCCGGCTCAATACAGTCAATGCCGAGCTTCGCCAGCTGTCGGGCGATGATGATTTTCTGCTCCGGCGCCAAGGAAGCGCCCGGTGACTGTTCGCCGTCGCGGAGCGTCGTATCGAAGATGTGAATGCGCCGCATCGCGGCTTGCTGTTCGTTCGTTGAATTCATCGTCATAAAGGTTAGCCTCCTGAATGGTTAATGGTGAAACAAGCAGACTGCGGCGGACGCCAAAAAGCCTGCCATCCCTTGATTTCTCAAGAGACGACAGGCTTCCAAAGCTGCCGCGGTACCACTCTCGTTGCCCGGAACCCGCATCAGGTCCGAACCCACTTATGCAAGCAACCCGGCTGTTGTCCGCGCGTTAGTCCTCCCGGACGACGCGCGGCCATATGCTCGGCCTTGCTTGCACCCGATGACGGGGGTTAGCCGTTCCATGGTAATAGGGTCTTCTCCCGTTCCCGACAGACCGCTCCCAGGCGAGTTCGGACGTTCCTCGGCTGCGTCGCACCTTGTTCGCAGCTCTCTGCAGGCAGCCTGCCGCGCTCCTCCCTTCGACTAAGAGAGGGAGGCTTATCGCCAGACTGCCGGTTCCCGGATTTAACGTCGTACTGCTCCTGTTCATTGCGTATCGAATATTCAACTTGCGTATGCGAGCCCTGGCCGAATGCCGGCCGAGGGCGACAATTGGTTGCGGTAGCCCTTCACATGCTCGCGTAGCCCATATCGCGTGTTCGCCGCTGCAGCCTCGACGAGTCGTCCGCAATCGCGCTTCAGGGACCGGGGAGAACGGCCCAATACAAAAAAGCCCGCCGTCTCCAATCAAGAGACGACGAGCTTCAGCCCGCGCGGTACCACCCTTGTTGACGTCCGCGCCGGTTCAACCGTCGCGGGAACGCCCACCTCGTCACCGATGCTGGCTCTAGAAACCAGCACCGATGCACCTCTTCACGGGGGTTAGCCGTTATGGCGTACATGCAGGGGACGTGCGACCTTGGCCTTCGGCCAACTCGCCCCCCGCTTCCGCCATACCGCTCCCAGGCGAGCTTCGGACCACCTTCGTCTGCGTTGCACCATCCCGCAGCTCTCTAGCGCGTGCTTGACATAAGGCGGTGCACCGCTCATGCGTCAAGCCGCTTCCCCGGCTTCATCCTACTGTTCCTGTTCGTCGCGTTTGCGTTATGAACCGCGGCGATCGGCATTAGCCGACTGCGCCGCGAAGCGATAGTGAAGTATTGCTGCCTAGTATAGTCTACCCAGTATTTGTATGTCAATTCCGAATTTTCGGTTTTGTTGTTGGGAGCAGCGGAAGCCCGGCCGTATGTCCAGTCGCTGCGCAATGGGAGTCGGAGGCGTTCCTTTACTCGACAGCCGAACCGGCAAAAGGAACTCAACACAACGCTCTAAGCACGCCAAAAAGCCCGTCGTAACGGGAGGTCTCCCTTCACGACGTGCTTTGCAATGTGGAGTACGTGTCTTCCCGAATGACGTCAAACGCCTGAATCGCGGCCCGCTCCGATCCCTCGAAGCGGCCGACTCCCGCGACCGGACAACGCCTTCACGCGCCCTCTTAACACGCCACCTGCGCTAATCTCGCACCGACCAGCCTTCGAGCGAGAACGACGGCTCCGCCTTCATCTCGAGCGGCGTGGTCTCTCCGCTCTTCCACTTCAAATGCGCGGCCGCTCCGATCATCGCTGCGTTATCCGAGCAGAGACTCATCGGCGGGACGAGCAGCGGCACGCCCTCCGCTTCGCAGCGGGCTGCGAGCGCGGCGCGCAGGCCCCGATTGGCCGCCACGCCGCCGCAGAGCAGCAGCTGCTTGGCGCCCTCGGCGTGGACGGCCCGCAGCGCCTTGGTGACCAGCACGTCGATGACCGATGCTTGGAATCCGCGCGCCAGCGCCGGCTTGTTCAGCTCTTGCCCTTTCATCTTCGCCTGGTTGACGGCCGCCAGGACGGCGGACTTGAGTCCGCTGAAGCTGAAATCGTACGAATCCGGCTCCAGCCACGCACGCGGCAGCTCGATCTCTTCCTCCGCCTCCGCCGCAAGCCGGTCTACGTGGGGACCGCCCGGATACGGGAACTGCAAGGCCCGGGCCACCTTGTCGTACGCTTCGCCGACCGCATCGTCGCGCGTGCGCCCGATGATCCGGAAGCTCCCTTCCCGCTCGAGCACGACCAATTCCGTATGTCCGCCCGATACGACGAGCGCGACGTTCGGATAGACCAATTCATGCACCAGTTGGTTGGCATAAATATGGCCCGCAATATGATGCGTGCCAATCAGCGGAATATCGAGCGCCATCGCCAGCGTCTTGGCCGCGACGATGCCGACGAGCAGCGAGCCGACAAGCCCCGGCCCTTGCGTCACCGCGATCGCCGACAAATCCTTCAGCTCGATGCCTGCCTCGTGCACCGCCTGCTCCAGAATGATCGTCATCGATTCGACATGCTGCCGCGATGCGATCTCAGGCACGACGCCGCCGAACTGCCCGTGCGTCTCGATCTGGCTGGAGACGAGATTGACGAGCACTTCCCGGCCGCCGCGCACGACGGATACGCTCGTCTCGTCACAGCTCGTTTCAATCGCTAATATGAGTTCATTCGTCGTCATCCGTATCCCCGCCCTCATGTTCCAGCTCCGCCCACATGATGAGGGCATCCTCTTGATTGTCCGAATAGTAGCCGGGCCGGATGCCCGAAGGCTCGAACCCCATTTTGCGATACAGCCGCTGCGCGATCTCATTCGTTACCCGAACCTCGAGCGTCATCCGCGCCGAGCCGAACATGACGGCCGTCCGCTGCAGCTCCGTGAGCAGCCGTTCGCCAAGCCCTTGGCCGCGATAATCGGACCGGACGGCGATATTCGTAATGTGCGCTTCGTCCATGATCGTCCACATGCCGCCGTAGCCGATCACGTCCTCCCCGTAGGCCATCACCATGTATCGGGCAAAATGATTCCTCGTCAGCTCGTTCACGAACGCTTCGCTCGTCCATGGGCTCGTGAACGCTTCTTGCTCGATAGCCACGATCTGCGGAATATCCGTCAGCTGCATGAGCCGAAAGACGAGCTTGTCTTCCTCTATCACGCTCACTTGCCGCTCCCTCCTTCGGCAGCGGCGGCCTGCTGGCGCGCGCGCAGGTTGACCTCGGCTTCCGTCAGCTGCGTGTAGTTCGGGATGAACGCATGCACCTCATCGGATTCCCCAGCGTTCAGCCGTCTCAAGCCAAGCTCCGCGAGCGCCTCGCCTTCCATGTCGAACGGAACCAGCCGGCAGTCTACGCCGCTATCTCGCAGCAGCTCGCCCAATCGCTGCGCCTGCGCCTCGTGCACCGTCAAGTCGCCTGTAATACAGATGAGCGCCGGACGTTCGTTCTCCCGTGCAAGCTGAGCCAAACGATCGACCCAATCTGCCATCAGCCGGTTGCCATCTTGCGCTAGCCGGCCCCACTCGCCCGATTCCTCCGCCGCGAACAATGCCGTGTACACTTGGCCACGCCGCGCGTCCATAATCGGCACGAACCACCGCGGACCCTTATCCTTCACGCCGCCGCTTGGCTTACTCCCCTCCGCGCGAAAAGCCCCGAACGCGAGCGCCTCCAGCGAGGAAATGCCGACGAGCGGCTTCTTCCATACCCAAGCTAGCGTCTTGCCGAGCGTCACCGCGATGCGCATCCCCGTATAAGAGCCCGGTCCTTGACCCACCGCGATGCCGTCCAGCTTGTCCGCCGTAACCCCGTGCTCGTCGAGCAGCGTCTTCACGTGCGATACCGTCAAGACCGAGTGATTCCGCTCCGCCATCGACTGGATGCTGCCAAGCACGCGGCCGCCATGGACTAGCGCGCAAGCGAGCGCCGCCGTGGACGTATCGAGCGCCAGCACCGTTCTCTCCGCTTCCACGTCCGCTATGGGCGATAAATTCGATTCTGTCATTCCTTGTCCGCTCCCATCTCCGCCAGTTGGCCGCACCAACCCTCATAGGGGGCACCGATGCCCTTCAGCGTAATGCGCCGGGCTTCGTCCCCCAAATGTTCGATATATACCTCAAGCCGCTCATCTGGCAGCAGCTCCCGAATCAAGCTGGCCCATTCGACGATCGTCACGCCTTGACCGAAGAAATATTCATCCAACCCCAGATCGTCCGCCTCCTCGACCGACAGCCGATAGACGTCCATATGATAAAAAGGCATGCGCTCGCCTTCGTATTCCTTGATGATCGTGAACGTCGGGCTGTTCACGACACCTTGCACGCCGATTGCCTGCGCGAACGCTTGCGAGAAGCGTGTCTTGCCCGCGCCCAAGTCACCGTCGAGCGACAATAGCGCCCCCGGCTCTGCCCAGGACGCGAGCAGCGCCGCGAGGCGGATTGTATCCGCTTCGGACGCCGCATGCCATACTGCTGTATTGGTCATCTCCATCATCCTTTTCGCTTCGGCAAGCCGATCCGATGCCGCGGCCGCCTTCATCCTTACCCGTTAAAATGATTATACCCGCGTTTGGCGATCGCCTCGCGACGACCCGCGCCCCCGCCCGCTTGGCGGTCGCGAATAAGCGCCACGCCGGCGTCGCCGGCTGCTGCCTCGCCGATGATGTACATCGGCAGCCCCTCGGCCGCTAGCGCCGCCTTGGCCGCATCCGCATCCTCCTGCCGGATCGTGCCGAGCAGCACATAATCCTCGCCCCCGTAGAGCATCCATTCCAGCGGATCGGCTCCGCTGCGATGGGCGTATGCGGTCATGCTGCCGCTATACGGAAGCTGCGATTCGCGCAGCACGATGGAGACGCCCGATGCTTCGGCGATCTCCCACGCCTCGCTCGCGAGCCCATCGCTGACATCGTTCAGCGACGTCAACGTGCCCCGCGCGGCGAGCATTCGCGCCGCACGCACGGACGGGACGGGGCGGCGGTGCGCCGCGACGAGCACCGCCGTCCCGTCCGCTTCCGCCGCGGCTAGCGGCACCGGGTGCCCGGCGCCCCGCATGGCGGCGGCAAGCAGCCAATGCAGACCGGCCCCGGACATGCCGACTGGGCCGGTCACGAACACGGCGTCGCCGGGCGCTGCGCCAGCCCGGCTGATCGCCGCCCCGGCCTCGACGGTGCCCGTAACCGTCACGGCCACGACCAAATGCGCCGGCGACGACGTCGTGTCGCCGCCCACGATCGCGACGCCGTACTGGTCGGCGCACGCGTAGAGCCCGTCATAGAGCCGGCCGATTCTCGCCGGCTCCCACTTCTTCGGCACGCTCACGGAGACGAGCGCGTGCCGGGGCACCCCGCCCATCGCCGCGATATCGCTCACGTTCGCGGCGAGCGCCTTCCAGCCGACGTCGGCCTCGCCCATCGTCGCGTCGTTGAAGTGTACGGTCTCTACCATCGTGTCGACCGCCAGCAGCCACTGCGCCGCGCCGCCCGCCGCATCTGGCGGCATCTCCACGACGGCCGCATCGTCGCCGATGCCGAGCACGACGCCCTGCTGCCGCAGGAGCGCGGATCGCTGCCGTTCCCCCGTCCATAAGCGGATTCTCGCAAACTCGTCCAGCATATATGCCCCCTGCATCTTGGATCCATCCGCGAACCGCGCCCCAGGCGGCCGACTCATTGCCGACCGCTACCCGCATTAATTCATCCGGCGCGGACACGTTCGGCCCGTCCGGACCGCCCGGCGCGAACTTGCCCGCGCATGCGAGAAGCGCCGGAGCGGCGCTTCTGGATCGTGACCTATTCGTTGACCTTATTATATCGGTCCGCCCCATCAGCCGCAACAAAAGGCGGGCGGCCCGCTCGCTTACGCCGAGGGTGCCGCCCGCCTGATCCGCCGGATAACCGGCTGCTTCGTCTGCTAGTGAATATCGCGCTTCTTGAAGCGTCCGCCCTTCACGTCGTGAATATTGCCGACCGCGAGGAAGGCAACCGGATCAAGCTCGTGCACGATCGACTTCAGCTTCGCTTCCTCCAGACGGGTAATGACGCAGAAGATAACCTTCTTCGAGCCGCCCGTGAAACCGCCCTCGCCGTGCAAATACGTGACGCCGCGGCCAAGACGGCTCATGATCGCTTCGCCGACTTCCACCGCTTCTTCACTGATGATCCACACCGACTTCGACTCGTCGAAACCTTCGACGGTCACGTCGATCATTTTGAACGCTATATAGTATGCAATGAGCGAGTACATCGCGCTGTCCCAACCGTAGACAAAACCCGCGCTGCCCAGAATGAACAAGTTTATGAACATAACGAACTCGCCAACGGAGAACGGCAAGTTCTTGCTGAAGAGAATAGCCATGATTTCCGTCCCGTCCAGCGAACCGCCGAAACGGATGACGATGCCGATCCCGATACCTAGCAATACCCCGCCGATAACCGGCGCAAGGAATGTGCTCTCTGTCAGGGGATCGACGTGATGAAGCAGCTGCGTGCCGATCGACATCACGATGACGCCGTACAGCGTCGATAAAGCAAAGGTCTTGCCAATCTGTTTGTACCCGATGATGAGGAATGGCAGATTAAGGATGAATAGAAAAATACCAAGCGGCAAATCCGTGAGATGCGACAGCATGATCGAAATACCCGTAATTCCGCCGTCAATGACCTCGTTCGGGACGAGGAAAATCTCCAGCGCGACCGACACGAGCGCCGCGCCCAAAGTAATAAATACGATCCGACGAATGATTTCCAATATGGACAACTTACCGTGTTGTATTTTTTTAGCCATATCTTACCCCCTATTTTCTTTTGATTTATCTTATTATAGCTGATTTTTGACGTTTTTCCAAGCAAAAGTATCGTTTTACCGGATATTAAGGTTTATTATCTTCATTTTTCACGTGTTTTCGATTATTTTCTTTATTGCGGTGAAATTTCGAAGAAACTATGCTTTTGAAAGCTACAAAAAAACAGCGTATGGACAACGAAGCTTATGACGCTCCCTCGGCGAACCATCCTTTACCACGAACCGACTCTCTGTCAGCCCTCCTCTTCTCCGCCAAGATGGACGTCTTAGCAGAGCCTTTTACAGGAACGCAAGATGGGTGTCTAACCAGCGCCGCTTGAAGGAACGCCAAAAACCGCACCTCCTTAGAGATGCGGTCTGCGCAACTTTTCGTATGTCCCGCGATAGCCTCTGCCCTACGTGCGGATTAGAAATTCGGGAATACGTATTGCACGAGGAAATACAGCAAGCCGAAGAAAATGATAATGTACGCCGCGTACTTGATGAAAGTCGACGCCACCATGCTCGAATCGTGTTTTTTCTCCACATGACGCTCCTCAATATCCACGTTGCGGTCAACCATTGCCATTTTACTCATCTCCCTTTGGACCCAGACTTCGGCATGTCAACTATCTAACGCCTCACCGGGTTGTTTGGTTATTGCAAATCTTCTTAGGCATTAGTACCCTGTCCGGAAGCGGAGTAAACAAGCTGCGGACCTCGCAGGCCGCGCCAAAAAGCCGCACCGGCAACCCGGGCGGCTGATGATGCTTGCTATGTTGTTCGACATGATCGTTCGGTTGGGACATCTTCTTGCAGTCGTTTACGCTTCGATCAGCTTCTCGACGGACACCGTCTCTATCTGTCTCGGGCTCGCCTCGATTTGGATCGTTGCCGTGCCGAACGCCTCGTCGACCTTCTCGATCCAGATCGGTTTGCCTTCAAAATGGACGGGGATCGTCTCTTCCGCCGCTAAAATTTGTTTGGCGCGCTCAGTATTCATCGGCAATCGGCGTTACGCCCGCGGAGACGTTCCGGCCTTCCGGCTCCATCGTATCCGTCGTGGATTCGTCAATATACCCGTTATGAAGCGTCACTTGGCCGCCGCCCAGTCCCTCGTTCACCATCCGGTCGATATCCATGAAATAGTCGTCCCGGCCCTCATGCATCTTGTCGCCGCTCGAACCTGTCGGGGAATTGCCCGCTTCACTCATCTTGCGCTGCTCCTTTCCTTCTATGCGAGAATGGCTTGCTTTTCGAAAATATGCCCGATCCGGTTGAGTTTCATGCATTCCGGGAACACTGATACCCAGGGATTCACAGACCGCGCCGTCCTCATCTAGCGTTTATTCGCCAAGCATTCCCCGTCTTGACGGGGAACGCAAACCAATCTTCGGCTGAATGCTGCATTCCCCGTCTTGACGGGGAACGCAAACCAATCTTCGGCTGAATGCTGCATTCCCCGTCTTGACGGGGAACGCAAACCAATCAGCCCCAAAGGAGTGTTAACCATGCATACCGTCTGGAAAGGCGCGATCAGCTTCGGACTGGTCCATGTGCCCGTCAAAATGTTCTCCGCCACCGAGGACAAAGATATTTCGATGCGCATGATCCATCGCGCGTGCGGCAGTCCGATCGCCTTCGTGCGCAAATGCGACAACTGCGACGTGGAGGTCGCCTTCGACGAAATCGTCAAAGGGTACGAATACGAGAAGGGGCGGTTCGTGCTCTTCGAGAAGGAGGATTTAGAGGCCGTCAGCGACGAACGATCGAAGACGATCACGATCCTCGATTTCGTCGATCTGACCGAGATCGATCCGATCTATTTCCAGAAGACGTATTATCTGTCGCCCGACCAAGCCGGCGGGAATGCCTACAATCTGCTGCTCGAAGCGATGCGGCAGTCGGGCAAAATCGGACTGGCCAAAGTATCGATCCGCTCCAAAAGCTCGCTCGCGGCCATTCGCGTCATCGATAACGCGCTGGCAATGGAGACGATTTTCTATCCGGACGAGATCCGCGCGATCGGTCAGGTCCCCGGCCTGCCGGATGCGATCAACGTCAACGAGAAGGAACTGACGATGGCGCGCATGCTGATCGAGCAGTTGTCCACGCCGTTCGAGCCGGCCAAATATACCGACGATTACCGCACCCGGCTCATGGATCTCATTCAGACGAAAATCGCCGGCGAAGAGATTCGCGTCGCGCCGGATCAACAGCAGCGCACGAACGTGCTCGATCTGATGGCCGCGCTGCAGGCCAGCCTGGAAGCGGTCCGGATATCGCCGGATGCGCCGGGCGCGCTCGATACCGGTGCGGCAGCTGCCGCCCAGCCGGCCAAGCAGACGAAGAAGCAGACGGTCGTCGAGACCGCGCAGGCTGCGGATAGCGCTACGGCTGATGCGGATGCCCCGGCCAAGAAGCCGCGCGCCCGCAAGCCGAAGAACGAGAAGGCAAAGGAGACGGTGTCCTAGCATGGAAGGCGCTTGGCAGAATGAAGTACCTGCGCAATGGGGCGGCGATTCCGCTCCATTGCCGCTATTTGATCTGTCCGCTCAAGCGGTTGACATTACCGAACAAGTGCCTGCTGCATCGCGGCCCGATTTGTTGGACTCCCCTGCTCCTGCGGCGGATATTCCGTCTGCCCATCCGGGCTCCCCGTTGGCAGTCGAGCCCATCCCGCTCCCATTCGATCCAATGGCGCCCATCGCAGATAATGAAATCCCGTCAGGGGACGATTGGTGCTACCAGCTGAAGTGGGACGGCGTGCGTATTTTGGCGCGCGTCGGGACGGACGGGAACGTCGAGCTCTATTCGCGCAGCATGTTTTTGAAGAACCCGATCTACCCGGAGATCGTGCGGCTGCTCACGCGCAAAGCGGCCGAGCTCGGCCCGTGTCTGCTGGATGGCGAGATTGTATGGTGGAACGGCGTGCGGCCGAATTTTCAGCAGGTGTTGAAGCGAGAGCGGTCGCGTGGGACGTCGATCGGCTCCGCCAATGCTCGGTCTCCTTATTCTCGCCATGAGCCGGTCATCGCGCATACGGAAACAGACGCGCCGACAGGAAGCAACGGCGCCATCGTATTCGTGCTCTTCGACCTGCTGGCCGATGGCAAGGAAGATTTGCGGACTTTGCCTTACGAGGAGCGTTACCGTAGACTGAACGCCAAGTTCCCGACGAAGGAGCCGCAGCTGTTCGTCACCGATACGTTCGCCGACGGCGAAGCGCTCTGGCGATGGGTCGAAGCGAACCAGTGGGAAGGCGTCGTCAGCAAACGCTGGTCCAGTCCGTACCGGGAAGGCAAGAAGCATCGCGACTGGCTGAAGAAGCGGACCGCCGTCCTGCTCGACGTCGACATCGTCGGGCTCAAATGGCGCAGCGGCATCATCGCCAGCCTCGTCATGGCCTATGACGGCGCCTATTTGGGGTCCGTCTCCTCCGGACTGAACGAACCGCTGCGCAAAGTGCTCATGTCCACGTTCCGCCCCATCGACGCGCACGTGCCCGCCCGTCCTTGTCCGTTCGCGGCAATGCCGGGCGATTTGAAGCGCGAAGAGGTGCAGTGGCTGCAGCTGCCGTTTCGCTGCCGGGTCAGCGGGCTCGAGATCACGTCCGCCGGTCAACTCCGTCATCCGAAGCTCGTCACGTTCTTGCCCAAGGACACGCTGCCATGAGCCGCGCGGTTAAGGGAACGATCGTCATCGAAGGACAAGAGCTGACGGTGAGCAATCCCCAGAAGCTGCTTTTTCCCGAGCTGGGCATCACGAAGGCGGTGTTCCTGCAGAAGTTGGCCGTGCTCGCCCCATGGCTGTTGAAACATTGCCGCGACCGGTATTTGACGACGATCCGGTTCCCGGACGGCGTGCACGGCAAATCGTTTTATCAGAAAAATTGCCCGCAGCCCGCGCCACCCTTCGTGCAGACCGATACGCATGGGGATATCAGCTATGTCCGGCTCGATTCGCTGCCCGTCCTGCTGTGGCTCGGAAACCTGGCATGCATCGAGTACCACGCGTCGTTCGACCGTATCAGCAATCCGGTGAAGCCGACCGAATGGGTTGTCGATCTCGACCCCTCCGTCGAGGAGGAGCCGCGCATCATGGAGGCCGCTTCGCTCGTCGGGGATGTGCTCGAGTCGCTCGGCATCGCGTCGGTGCCCAAGACTTCAGGCGCGACCGGCGTCCAAATCATCGTGCCGCTGAAACCAGACCTGACGTTCGACGAGCTGCGGGCGATCGGCGAATTCGTGGGCGCCTATCTATCCGGCAAATATCCCGCGCTGTTCACGATCGAGCGGCTGAAGAAAAATCGCGGCGACCTCATCTACATCGACTACCTGCAGCACTACGAGGGCAAAACAATCGTCGCTCCCTATTCGCCCCGCGCCCGCTCCGGCGCCACCGTCTCGACGCCGCTTCACTGGCGCGAAGTGCGGGCGAACGCCGCGATCACCGACTACAACCTGCTGAATATCGCGGAACGGCTCGAACGGGAGGGCGATCTCCTCGATGCTGTCCCTGCCCAATCGCTGCGGCCCATCCTGGCCTTTATTCGGAAGAAATAAACCTGCCTAACGCGTTTCGCGAGGCGGGTTTGTTTGGGTTTGTCTGGGTTGTTTGACTGCTCGAGTATCACTTAGCCAAGCAATTGGCGATATTGTGACGTCGACGCCATTTTATAGTAGCGGACCCGCCTGCTGTTTTGATTAACCGGCACGATCAGCCGTTTGTCCTTGAGCATCCTCAACAATCGTCTAGCTTGGACGGTCGTAACGCGTAGATATTCCGACGCCATTCTGACGGAGATCTGCTCCTGCTGGAGCGCAAGTCTAAGGACGTCCCGTTCATAAGAGTTTAAGAGAGCCTCTTCCTCTTGTTCGGATCCCCACTTACCGAACAACTGCTGAAGCGCTTGCTGACATCGACGAGGCTTTTCGCATACGTCATCGAAAGCAAATCGGATCACGAGCCAGCCGTCGATGACGAGTTGATTTTGACGCATCAAATGATCCGCGAACTGCCATCTGCTTAAATCACGCCAATGCGGGCCGTAGCCGTCGATTTCGATTCCGATTCTCATGCCGCCTCGTATATAGGCAAAATCAATGAATCGGCTCCCATCTCGAAAGTCCCGTATTTCGTATTCCGGATGCAGGCCGGCAAGCTGGCCGAAAGCCGGCCACCATACTTTCTCTAGAAAAAGATTCTCGGCATGCCCCAGCCCATTGACGATTCTATTCCTGCCTTCTCCCTTGCGCTGTATCCTATGCCTAGCCAGCCACTCTTCAAAAGCAATCTTAAAATCGCCAAGCAGCATAATAACCGCCTCCCGAACCGTGAATTCATAAAAAAAAAAACGCACTGCCCCCACCACAGGTGGAAACAGCGCGTTCTTCGCGTGTATAGGGTGATCCTACCTCAGTTCGACACAATTAGCAATAGGGAGAAATGATTTCAAACTCTGCCACGCTCGATAGTTACTCTCAACTCACTATCGCCCGCCTGCCCCACCCTCGAGCACCCGTTAGCGATCCTCAAGTCACTATTGGGCTCCGATTCTACCTT
>NZ_JBHMDO010000038.1:0-178858 GCF_042431225.1 Paenibacillus aurantiacus
TCAGGTTCTTGATCGCGATATAGATCAAGGTTCTGATCTCCATCAGGTTCTTGATCGCGACATAGATCATGGTTCTGATCTCCATCAGGTTCTTGATCGCGATATAGATCAAGGTTCTGATCTCCATCAGGTTCTTGATCGCGACCTAGATCAAGGTTCTGATCTCCATCAGGTTCTTGATCGCGACATAGATCATGGTTCTGATCTCCATCAGGTTCTTGATCTCAATCGCGGTTCTGATCTCGACCACGGATAGAGTCGGCATAGATCGTCGTTTAAAAAGCGTTTGAGTCACGCATTACATGGCGCTTCGGGTCTCTTGCGCAATCGCATCGCGCAGCAAAATGTCCACGGTCGTCCCGATGCCAAGCTCGCTGCGAATGCGGAAATCCGCCCGGTCGCCGTAATTGAGCTTCAACCGGTAGTACACGTTCGCAATTCCGATATGCTCGCCCATTTCCTCGCCGCCGGCCAGCTCGTCCATCAAGGTCCGCAGCCGCTCCGGCTCGATGCCGCCGCCGTTGTCCGCGACCGAGCATAACAGTCCTTCCGGCGTGCGCCGGACGATGACGCGGATGAGGCCCGCGCGCTTCACCGCTTCGATCCCGTGGATGCTCGCGTTCTCGACGAGCGGCTGGAGCGTCATCTTCGGCATGAGCGCGCTCTCGGCGGCCGGGTCGACTTCGATCTCGTAGCGCAACTTGTCCTCGAAGCGATACTGCTGGATTTGGAGAAAGCAGGCAACCAGATCGATCTCCTCCCGGACGCTGACCCAATCCTTGCCCCAGGCGAGCGATCGGCGGAAAATTTTGGCCATGTTATGAATAATGTGCGCCGTCTCCTGCTCCTGCTTGATCAGGCTGCGCATGCGGATCGTCTCCAAGGCATTGAACAGGAAATGCGGATTGATCTGGCTTTGCAGCGCGTTCAGCTGCGCTTGGTTGCGCCCGAGCTCCAGTTCCTTCTTCTGAATGTCCGCGATATAGACGTCGTTGATCAAGCGGCGGATTTGCAGCGTCATCTGGTTGAACGCCTCGGTCAGCTGCCCGATCTCGTCGCGCGTCTCCGGCTCGGTGATCGGCTCGAACGTCTGGTTCTTCACCCGCTTCATCTGCTTCAAGATGCGGACAAGACGCGTGTTCATCGAGCGGTTGAACCAAATAATGATGAGCGTCGGCACGAGCAGATTGACCAGCGCGAAATAGAACAGGAATTGGCGCGACTCGCGCACGTCGGCGAGCACGTCCTCCTCCCGGAACGCCCCGGTCACCTGCCAACCCGCCAGATAAGACGCCGAGAACGACTCCCTGAACAGCAGCATGCCCCGCTCCTGTTCGGCATCGGTCTTCCATACGCCGCTCTCCTTGTCTGCTCCAGGGTCGGTCGAGTACAGCAGCCGCTTGCCCTTGGAGAGATAGAGCGTGCCGGTAAGCGTCGCGTTCTTGAACACGTCCTCCGTCAGCGCAGGGTGAAAATCGATGCGCAGCAGGATCGGACGCCGCACGCCTTCCTCCGACCCGCGAATGCGCCGCAGAAGACTGATCGTCTTCTGTCCGCCCGGCGTCTCCGGCGCCAGCTCCAGCGCGATGACGTCCGATGGCGAAGCGATGCTGACCAGCGGATACCACGACTGCCGGCGAACCCAATCGTCGATCGGCTGGACGCGGCCGCCGTAGACGATCGAATCGTTGTCCGTGTAGATCGTGATCGCTTGGATCGTCTCATAGAGCGGACTGTACTTCTCCAGCATAAGGCTGACGTAGCTGTTGTAATGCTCGACGTAATCCGCCGGTTCGTCGTACCGCTGGCTGACGTATTCCCACAGCAGCGTGTCGTTGTACAGCACCGTCGAAATACCGGCCGCGGCGTTGATACTGCCTTGCAGCTCGTCGCGAATTTGCTTGACGGCCATCGAGATATCGTTCATTTTCTGATGGCGAATGTTGCCGGTCGTAATCGCGTAGAAGACGACGTTCGTCGCCACGACCGGGATGAAAACCGAGAGCACGTACATGAGCAGCATCTTGTTCCGCAGCCGGACGTTGTTCAAGTTCAGCAGCATTCGCAATCGTTGTCTCATGACGTCCTCGCCTGCTTGTATTCCGTCGGCGAGCACGCCTCCACCTTCTCGAATTGCTTGATGAAATACTCCGAGCTGCTGAAGCCGACGAGTTCGGCGATTTCGTAAATTTTGCGATCGGTCTGCCGCAGCAGCCGCTTCGCTTCGCCGATGCGCAGCTGAAGCAGGAAATCGTTGAAATAGACGCCGTACGTATTCTTGAACAGCTGGCCCAAGTAGACGGGGTTGATGAAGAAGCGCTTGGCCATGCCCTTCAGCGTAATCTCCTCGTTGTAATGCGCCTCGATATACTGCCGAACCCGATGGATGCTGCCGCTCGTCTTCCGCTTGCGCTGCTGCTCCATGCAGGCCGCGCTCTCGATCAGGAAGTTCTCCAGCTTCTTGAGCAGCATGCTCAGCGTCTTCGGCGCCTGGTTCCACTGCACGAGCGGCGCGAGCGAAGCGAGCTCGGGCTCCTGCTCCTCGTCCATCCGCCGCAGCGTGTCGAGCACGCGCATGACGCACTTGGACAGCGATGCCATCACCGCGTCGGTCGTGAACGCCTGCCGCTTGAAATCCGCGCCGATCCGGGCGACCAGCCCCGAGAGCAGCGGAATGTCGTTCTCCTCCACGCCTTCCTGCAGAGCGGCATAGACGTCCGCCTCCAAGTCGCGGTAAGCAAGTCCGGCTTGCGCCGCCATGCCGGCGGTCAGCACCTGGCGGTCGTCCAAGGCGAACTTCGCGTTCATCGCATCCCGCGCCGCTTCATAGGAGCGCTTCAGCTCGGCCGGCCGGTCGACGACCGGGCCAACGTACAGGCGGAGGAAGCCGCCTTCCTCGCCCCCTGCCCGGTGCAGCAATCTCGCGCCGAGACGCTCCAGCTCGGCAGCGCCGGAATCGGATAGATGATTCGGCGTCAGCAAGAAGCCGAACGTATAGGGACTCAGGTCGTGCAGGATCGGCGCACCGCCGCCAAGACGCATGAGCGCTTCGCCGATGGCGCGCTTCCACTGCCGCAGCGACTGCGCCTCCGCCTCCGCGCTCTCCCCGCAGCCATTGCGTTCGGCGATGCCGTAGCAGCATGGTCCCGACCCGAGCCGCAGCACCGCCTCCAGATCGGCGGGCAGCGTACCATCCACGCCTTCGAACAGCAGCTCGTTCAGCACCGCATCCGCCGTGCGCTGCCGGCCGCCCTC
Organism: Paenibacillus aurantiacus; assembly: GCF_042431225.1. Lineage (NCBI taxonomy): Bacteria > Bacillati > Bacillota > Bacilli > Caryophanales > Paenibacillaceae > Paenibacillus > Paenibacillus aurantiacus. The sequence continues at coordinate 3,256 of NZ_JBHMDO010000038.1, forward strand.
TTCGTCCCGCCGCGCGAGCCTGCGGTTCATCCGCGTCAGCGTATCCGACAGCTCCCCGTCATCGATCGGCTTCAGAATGAAATCCTGCACGCCGAAGCGCATCGCCCGCTGAGCATACGAGAATTCGTTGTAACCGCTTAAGATGATGAACTCCGGTGCGCGCCCGCCGCCTTCCTTGACGGACTCGATCAAAGACAGACCGTCCATAACCGGCATACGGATATCCGTCAGCACGAGATCCGGCCCGTGCCGCTCGATGAGCTGGGCAGCCTCTTCGCCGTCTTCCGCCTCCGCGACGATCTCGTAGCCGAACGCTTCCCACGGAATCAGCTCTCGGAGCCCTTTGCGCACGAAAATTTCATCATCGACCAGCAATACTTTTCTCATCACGACGCCTCCTTCACATGTAAGCGCTTAAAATTCTAAAGATAGCACAGCACGTTCTATACTTCTTCCATTACGTCCTCATCCTTGGCGGCGGTAAGCTAACGGTGATTCCAAGATAAGCCGGAGCTTGAGGGCTCCGGGAGGGAGAGATCAACGTGTCGACGACGATGAGACGAGGGGCCTATGCGACCGGCCAATACCGGAATTTGCTGCAAGAATACGGGTACGCCGCGGATGCGGTCGACGCCCGCCTCGAAGCTTGCTGGGAAACACTGTTCGGGGATTCGCCCGAAACCCGGATCTATTACGAAGCCGAAGGCGGGATGGGCTATCTGCTCGATACCGGCAATCTGGATGTGCGCACCGAGGGGATGTCGTATGGGATGATGATGGCCGTTCAGATGGACCGGCAGGACGTATTCGACCGCATCTGGCGCTGGACGATGGCGTACATGTACTTAGAAGACGGTCCGAACGCCGGTTACTTCGCGTGGTCGTGCCTGCCGGACGGCTCGCGCAATTCGAACGGTCCGGCGCCGGATGGCGAGGAGTACTTCGCGCTGGCGCTTCTCTTCGCATCCCACCGCTGGGGCGACGGCGATGAGTCGCCGATGGATTACAGCCGCCAGGCGCGCAAGCTGCTGCATGCGTGCATTCATAAGGGTGAGAACGGCGACGGGTATCCGATGTGGAATCCGGCCAACAAGCTGATCAAATTCGTGCCGAACTGCGAGTTTACCGATCCGTCCTACCACCTGCCGCACTTCTACGAGCTGTTCGCCGAGTGGGCGGAGCCGGAGGATCGCGACTTCTGGCGGGAAGCGACGGTCGCAAGCCGAGACTACTTGCCGCTCGCCTGCCACCCCGTCACCGGGCTGGCCCCGGAATACGCGCATTACGACGGCACGCCGAACGACGAGCGCGGCTACGGCCACTTCTTCAGCGACGCCTACCGGGTGGCGGCCAACTTGGGCCTTGACGCCGAATGGTTCGGCGGCGACCCGCGCCACGCCGCGATCGCCGAGCGGATTCTCGCGTTCTTCGCGGACAAGGCGCCGGACGACTACCGCCGATATACGATCGCGGGGGAGCCGTTCGAGGAGAAGTCGCTCCACCCCGTCGGCCTGCTGGCGACGAACGCCGCGGCGGCGCTTGCTGCGCCGGATTCCGCGTACGCCCGCGCCGCGGTCCGGCTATTCTGGGAAACGCCGATGCGCGAGGGAGACCGGCGTTATTACGACAACTGTCTGTATTTCTTTAGTTTGCTAATGTTAAGCGGACGGTACCGGATCTGGGGTCCGGCTCAGGCGTAACAGGAAAGGACGAGTTCGGCTTCGGTCGAATCTCGTCCTTTTTTCACAGGGTTGTAACCCCTTACAAGTTGAAGTGCGGCACTGGCGGCCTTGACATGACGCCCGATCCGCGCTTACAGAATACCATGGGCGTCTGGCGGGCGTAAGGCAATGGATTTTGGAGAAAGTTCCACTATTTTTGGCAATCGGAGCGTTGGACATGCGTTGGACCATATGGATAAATTCTGCCGAAGAAGCGAACCACGTTCGCGAAGAACCAGGCGCCGCCACCGAAAAAATAGTCCCCGCATCTCGCCGATCGATGCGGAAGTCCGCTGACTGCAACCGCCCAGCATTGTATAATATTACTAGTCTTCGTTACACCAAAAACGAGATTCGGAGGTTGCCAGCAATGAAACGAACCTTATTCGCCGCGCTGCTCGCCATCGCCATCACGGCCAGCGCCGCACCACTGGTCCCCGCAATGCCCGTCTCCGCAGCCTCGTTGACGTCCACGAGCGTGTACATCAACGGGGCGCTCATCCCATCATCGGAACTCAAGCCTATGGTAGACAAGTCTGGCGTCTACCTACCGTACAAGCCGCTGTTCGCCCGCCTAGGCTATACGGCCGCTTATGACGCGAAAGCCAAGCTGTACGTGCTGGCCAAGCCCGGCACCAAAATCGTCTTCGCCGCCGGAAGCCGCTCGGCAACCGTTAACGGGAAGGCCATCAAGCTATCCGCGCCTTCGCGAGCGGTCGGCGGCACCGTCTACGTTCCGCTCCGCTTCGCGCAGGAGACGGCCAAAGTTCCGGTTGTCTACGACCGGGAGGCGGGACTTGTCCAATTCGGCAGCACCTTCCTTGCCGACCAGTTCTTCCGGGCTCGCTTCGGCATGACGGTTGGCGAGCTGAAGAAGCGCATCAAGACTGCGCCCTCGGAAGAGCGTCAGACGGAAGAAGGGTACATTGTCGAGTACCACAGGCTGGCGCAGCCGCAAGGACGCGAAGGGTATTACGATTTTACATTCGTTGATGGCAAGCTCGTTGAGATGCAAGTTGCCTTCATGGAACACGCCTCGGATTTCCAAGCGTCTATGACCGCATATGCCAAGGATAAGTCGTACTTGGACCGTCTCTACAACGAAGGCGAAAGCGCCGCCGACGTGCAATGGAACTTGGATGCGAAAGAGCAGCGCGAATATATTCAAACGTTCAAAGACGACGAGTTCAAGCTGATCCAAGAAGCGATCACGGTCGGCGCCATGAACCTGGAGGCTCATTACGCGAACCCCGGATATTCCGTCCAAATTCATTTGTCGAATGCCAATTGGGACGAGGCGAACGACCCGTTCTTCGTGGAGACGTTGACGTATGCGAAGCAATAGCCGCTCGGCGCGAGATGGGAGCGGTAGGATCAGAGGAGGGACACATTGAGAAGCGACACCGACATGTTGAGGCTGCTGCTGGATTTGGCCGAGAGAGACGAACGCATTCGACTCGTCACGCTGGAAGGATCGCGAACGAACCGGAACATTCCGGCTGACATCTACCAGGATTACGATATTTCTTATTTCGTTACCGATTTGGAGGCGTTCAAGCAATCCGATCGGTGGCTGCAGCATTTCGGGGAACCGCTTATGATGCAAAAGCCCGAGGCTATGGAGCTTTTCCCGCCGGAACTGGGCAACTGGTTCTCCTACCTGATTCTGTTCAAGGATGGCGTTAAGCTGGACTTGACGCTGATTCCCATCGGCGAGACGGACGACTATTTCGCCCAAAGCGACGGTCTGGTCGAGGTGCTGCTCGATAAGGATGCGCGCGTCCGAAACGCAATCGTCCCTAGCGATCGTCACTATTGGATTCGAAAACCAACCGCGCGCGAATTCGACGATTGCTGCAACGAGTTCTGGATGGCGTCGACCTACGTGGTCAAAGGGTTGACACGACAAGAAATCCTCTATGCCATCGACCATCTGCACGAAGTGGTCCGGCCGAATTTGCTGCGCATGATGACGTGGCTAATCGGATCGGAGCATGGGTACGCCTTCAGCGTGGGGAAGAACTATAAGTTTATCCAGCGCTACCTTCCGCCTCCTGATTGGGAAACGCTGCTCTCCACCTACTCCGGGAACGGATATCCCGAAATGCGACGCGCGTTGACGGTTTGCCAGGCGTTGTTCCGACAATATGCGAAGGCCGTGGCTGGACGCTTGGGTTATTCGTATCCCGCGTACGACGAGGCCGTCACGATATATACGGAGCGACTCTACGTCGATTAAGCATAGACAAGCACGAATGGCGCCGAGTGCGCGTACGAATGGAAAAAGCAGCAGCGGCGAGCTGCTGCTTTTGTTATTGCCGCGTATCCGTTGAGCGGCGTACGATCGTGGTTATTCGGCGTTCAGACGAAACCAACGGCGGTAGCTCGCACCAGGTTTACTCCTTTATTACAGCTCCGGCCACACGTATCCGGTCGCTTGCTCGCTCCAATCCCAGAAGCGGCGCGCTTGCTCCGCATCGTTCGCCCGCGCCGTGACGGCAGCGGGCTTCTGCTTGTAGTAGTACCCGCCGCTTGCGCCCTGAACGTCCGCGGATGTCGCCAGATAGACCGCGGTGGCCGAGCCCTGCTCCGGCGTCAGGAAGAACGGGCGCAGCAGCCGATGGACCACCGTGCCGAAGCCCGTGCGGCGATCCACGCCGATGTCGGTCGAGACCGCGCCGGGATGGAGCGCGTTCACCGTGACCGATGTGCCCGCGAGACGGCGGGCGAGCTCTTGGGCGAACCATATATTCGCCAGCTTGGAGCGGCCGTAAGCCCCCCACACCGTATAGCGGTTGCGCATGTCCGGATCGTCATAATTCATGCGGCCGATCTTGTGCGCGCCGGAGGAGACGACGACGATTCGTCCGGCCTCGCCGCGCAGCAGCAGCGGCAGCAGCAGCCCGGTCAACACGAAATGGCCGAGATGATTCACGCCCAGTTGGCGCTCGAAGCCATCTTCGGTCTCCTCCCGCTTGAGCGTCACGACGCCGGCATTGTTGACGAGCACGTCGATATGCGTACAGGCGGCGCTCAATTCCGCTGCCGCGGCTCGCACGCTCGCTAGCGATGCCAGGTCGCACAAGATGAGCTCCGCGTCGCTTCTGCCGCTGCGGTCATTGACGTAACGGACCGCCTCCATCCCTTTCTCCCGGCTCCGCGCTACGAGATATACCTTCATCCCGTGCTCGGCGGCGAGCAGCGCGGCCGTCGCCCTGCCCATTCCTCCGCTAGCTCCGGTAATTACCGCAACAGATCGGTTTTGTACATCCGCCATTTTCCCAACTCCCTCCCGGTGATCGATGGAGCACATCATGGTTCAAGCTCTAGAAACCGTCGATTTGGTCGATGCTCCAGTTCCCCGTGTTGTCTTTTAACAGATATACGACTGCATGATGAGCCTCACTATATAAAATCTCATTGTTCACGGCTTGCTTGTAGAGCACGATTCTGTAATTGATCGCTCTTCTATTCTCACTAATCTTGGTGTGGCTCGCAACTTCGATTTTATTGAAATACTGGTGGCGAAGCGCTTCTTTGATATGAAAATAATCTTCATCGGAAATCCGGACCTGATTCATCTGTTGGTTGTTTTTAATACGCTCAAATGCCGGATAGACGCTACTTTCTAGACGTTCATTCGTCCGGCGCTTCTCAACCTGGGAGTAAACCAACCGGAACCAGCAGCCAGCACGATAAGCGTTACTAATAAGAGGGTCTTTCTCATCATAGCAGCACCTCGCACACGCCCAGCTTTCCCGCTGTAGGTCGAACGGTGGAAATCTAGGCCGTTAGTAACAATTTCTTGACTTATTCAACATGACTCCTAATTTAAGCGCATATACGCGTTCGACAAGGCATGCTATATTTTTGTGAATCTATTACACAAAGAGTGGTGAACACAATTGCAAGTCGATACCGATTCTTACTTCTGCCTCATGTGCGGAGCGCTGCATGAACGCCGGGATGCCGAGTTTGTGTTATCAACCGGCTGGGTATACCGGGAACATACTCAATACCCGGTCGGGTTGTGCTGCCAATGCGCAAGGGATAAGGATGGCTTACATCCCCGGCCGATGCCGCCTGCCGCAGGATAATGATCCTCTCGTCCCGTCCCGCATGCCCCCCAATCATCGCCCCACACGGCTCCATGATTGCTTCACGCTTCGTGCTTCCCACTGCCATTTCTATCTTATCCATGATTATATTACAACAACTGGAGCCGGGTAAGACGCCCGATTCTGGATGCGCGGGAGAGTGCTTCAGCGCGGTTACAACTTATATTGCGCCTGCAGCTCCGCCAGTCGCTCCCGAATCGCTTCCTTCAATTCTTCCGGTTCCTCCACAAGCGCCTCCCGTCCCAACCCGATGAAGAAATCGGCGTAGAACGGGATGTCGCCGCGCGAGACGTCGCGGTCGATCCGCCCGCCCCCGTCTTCGTACACCTCGATGAGCGGGGATAGCCACAGCTCGGATTCGCAGCGTTGGACGCCCGCGCGGGTCAGCTTCGCGCCCAGCCGGATCGGATCGTGCAGCACCTCGTGCTCCCGGCGGCTCAGCCGAATCTCGCCAAGATCGAGCGGCTTCACGTCCGCCGCCTCGCTCGCCGATCGGATCCGGTCAGCCCGGAATACGCGGAAGCCTTCGCGCAGGAAGCAATACGCCGTGCAGTACCAGAGGCCGTTGTTCGCATAGATGCAGACCGGCTGTATACAGCGCTCGCCTGATCCTTCTTCCTTCGTCTCGTATTCGATCCGCAGCACTTTCCGATGGACGGCGGCATCGAGCAGAATGGCCAAGCACGGCGCATCCCCCCGCCTCACCGGCGTCACGAAGTCGACCCGATCCTTCATGCTGTCTATCCGGTCCCGGACATCGCCGGGCATGTGGCGGTAGAACTTGCCGAGCGCAGAGGCCGACTCTGCTTCGAACGGCAAGGAGGCGTAGTGGCGGAGCGCGTGTACGGCGAAAAACATCGCCACGGCTTCTTCCTCGGTGAATGCGATTGGCGGCAGCACACGCTCCCGCACTACCTGATACCCTCCATGCGGACCAGCCTCTGAATAGAGCGGGACCCCAAGCTCGCTAAGTTCTTGCAGATCCCGGAGAATCGTACGGGTCGAAACGCCGAATTCATCGGCCAGCTCCCGCACTTTGAACCTTCGCTTGCGGTTGACGGTCATCATCAATTCCATGAGTCGCTTCGACTTGGGCATAGCGGATAAGAACAACTCCTTTCGCGACTTTCGCAACCATGCCAGAAACTGTCACCATTGTACGCTACGATAAGACCGCAAGCAATTCCGACGTTCTAGGAGTGATCTCTATGCGCAAATACCTTGTCCTGTTCTTCCTGATCATGTTCATGATCGGCACCGACACGTTCCTGATCTCGCCGCTGCTGCCTACGCTTCAGACGGAATTCGGCGTATCGACCGCTCAGGCCGGATGGATGCTCGGTGCTTATACGCTCGGCTCGGCGGTATTCGCGCTCATCGCAGGCCCCTTGTCCGACGGTTGGAACCGCCGAACCGTGCTGCTGTGCGGGCTGCTCGCCTTCTCCGTCTCCACGGCGCTGTGCGGGTTCGCGAACGACTTCTGGACGATGTGCCTGTTCCGCCTGCTCGCCGGCATAAGCGCCGCCTTCACCGCACCGCAGGTATGGGCCGCGATCCCGGCCGTGCTGCCCCCCAGCCGGATATCCGGCGCGATGGGCGTCGCCTTCGGCGGCCTTGCCGCCGCGCAGGCGCTCGGCGTTCCGATCGGCAGCTGGCTGGCCGCCGTCGATTGGCCGGTACCCTTCTGGGTCGTCGGCGCCGCTTCGCTGCTGCTCGCCGCGCTCGCTTATGTTTGGCTGCCGGAGATGAAGCCGAAGGACGCCCGGCGCGGGCAATCCGCGATTCTGCGCCGTTACGCTCCGCTCCTGGCGGATCGCAAAGCCCGAACCGGCTTCCTGGCTTACCTGCTCTTGCATCTGGGGAGCGGCGCAGCGCTTGCATTCGCCGGCAAGTGGTTGGCCGACGACTTCGCCTTGTCCATCAGCCAGATCGGCGCGGTGATGATGGCGCTTGGCTTCGGCACGTTCGCCGGCAGCTTGATCAGCGGCTTCGCGGCGCGCAAGCTCGGCAACGTCCGCGCCGTCATGGGCGGGATGACGCTTGTCCTCCTCCTCTATGCCGCGACGCCTCGGCTTACGAATCTGACGGCCGCGACGGCGCTCTACATGGTGATCTTCGCGACGCTCGGCATTCTCTTCCCGCTGATCATGGGTGCCCTTACATCGCTGAACGCCTCGATTCGGGGCACGATCTCAAGCTTGGCGAACGCGACGATGAACGGGGCCAACACGCTCGGCGCGTGGCTGGCCGGCCTGATCTACGTCCAACTGGGCGGTTATCCGTCGATCGGTCTTTTCGCCGCGGCGTGCCTAGCCCTCTCGCTCCTCGTCTTCCGAGCGGGCGGCATCCTCGGGACGCCGGCTCCGCGCGGCGCGGAACAAGAACCACGTGCAGCGTCCCTAGGTGAAAAAGCGAACTGAAGCTGAAAGAAGCTCGCGATCTCGATATCGAGGTCGCGAGCTTCTTGCCGTGCGGCGATAACCGTTGTACATGACAGAACACCAGGAAGACCAGCCAAGGAACGATCCCCGCCCGACATCCTGTTCGCGCGCCGCGAGTACTTCCCTTCCTGATCGAACTATTGTTACAAGCTGATATACGATTTGGTCATTTCCTGCTGCGTGAAGCGGTGAACCGCGACCGGTGCGCCCTTCTTGTTTTTCCCCCAAGCGGATACCAGAACGTTCTGGCTGCGGACGATAAACTGCACCTCGAATTGCAGCAAATTGGCCACGAACAGTTCGGCTAACGAAGACGATTTCGGATTTAACGTCAGCGTCTGCGAACTAATCAGCGTCTTCTTTCCGTTCAGCCGGTATAGATTAATCGTGACCCTCGTCCGCTTCGACCCGTTATTCAACACCTTGGCAAATACAGTCCGGGAGATGCCCGGTACGTCTGCGAATCCGATCGCGTTCTCTACCGGACCCGTAGAGTACTTAATACCTATCGCCATCTATCAACACTTCCTTCCAAGCGGGATAATAAAGCATATGAAAGGAAGCGCGAAGTGTTATGGTCCATCGCATAAATAGGTAGATTAATAGGCACGCGGCTTAAGAATGGGTAACTCTTATGGAATTAACGGGTCCTGCTTGATCGGCGAGGACAGCACGATCAGCGTGGTCGAATCGCCGAAAACGCCAAGCTCGTTGATCGCAAACTCCAGCGTCTGGAGCGATTCCGTGACGACTTTGACGAGAAAATTGTACTGGTGCCCGCTAATGCGATGCAGTTCCACCACGTCGCGCGCCACCTTGCAGTACTCCACGAATCTGTCGCAGCCCTTGGTATAGAACAGGATGAACGCGGCAATCGGCTTGCCGATCTTCTCCGGCGCGACGACGGCGCGGTAGTGATCGATAACGCCCTTCTCTTCCATGCGCCGCACCCGTTCCGTCACAGCCGGCTGGGATAAGGACACGGCCTTACCGAGATCCGTCATCGAGATGCGTCCCTGCTCCTGTAGAACGAGCAAAATATGTTTGTCCAATTCATCCATCACGCGGCCTCCTTTATTTTCACGGTCATTCCGACCAATTACGATTATTTTGAAAGCCAACCCCCGTCAAAACCAGGATTCTGCCATGGGTTAAGCCGTTATTATTATATAAAATACAAGTCAAGAAAGGAATGAACCAAAGGGAGTGACGCTATATGACGAATCATGAGCTATTGCAGCCGGTGCGCGTCGGCGCTTGGCATCTCCGCACGCGAATCGCGATGGCGCCGATGACGCGCGGATTCGCGGACAATGAGGCGGGGACGGTCGACGAGAAGGTCGCCGCTTACTATAGAAGGCGGGCCGCAGACGGAATCGGCTTAATCATTACCGAAGGCATTACACCATCGCCGCTAGGCAAAGGCACCTTCGGCGTGCCCGGCTTATACACGAAGGAGCAAGCTTGCTCCTGGCGCGGCGTAACGGAAGCGGTGCATGCCGAGGGCGGCACAATCGTAGCGCAGCTGTGGCATGTCGGCAGGCTGACTCATCCAGACCTAATCGGCGGCCATGCGCCCCAAGCTCCGTCTGCCATCCAAGCGGAAGGGCTTGTGCATCGTCTGCGCAAGCCCTTCGCAATGCCAAGCGCCATGACGGCGGACGAAATCCGGGAGGCGGTCCGGGACTATAAGCTGGCGGCGAGGTACGCGATTGAAGCCGGCTTCGATGGCGTCGAGATCCATGGCGCGCACGGTTATTTGATCGATCAATACGCTTCGACGGCCACGAATCTTCGCAGCGACCGCTATGGCGGCAGCAGGAGCAATCGGCTGCGGCTGATGAAGGACGTCCTCGAAGCCGTGGGCGAAGCGATCGGGATGGAGCGCGTCATCGTTCGCTTCTCCGAGTTGAAGGACGATCAGCCAAGCTTCCGCTGGGTAGAGCCAGAAGCGGAGATCGAAGCACTCCTTGACGTCTTCCGCGAAGCCGGCTTGCGCGTCATTCATCCCTCGACGAATGCGTTTGCGCAGCCGATGACAAGCGGATTAACACTGCATGAGCTCGCGCGGCAGCGGTGGGATGGAGCCATCATCGGCGTTGGCGGGCTGACCATGAACACGGCCGCCGATGCGATTCGCGCCGGCACGATCGATGTGGCCGCGTTCGGCCGTCCGCTGCTGGCGAATCCGGATTTCGTGGCGCGGCTACGGAGCGGGCGACCGCTGGTCCCGTACGAGCCGTCCGTTCATTTGTCGGAGCTGCTGTAATCGGTTGACGCGCTTGCAGCGATACTTTCGGGAATCCCCGCATCAAGCCAAGAAGAAGCCGTCGCTCGCAGCGACGGCTTCTTCCTTTGATCGGTATCCGTTATTCGAATCCTTCCAGCACGACCTTGCCGATCGTCCTCCCCGTCTCAAGCAGCGCATGCGCCCGCCGCAAACGGCGTCGGCTCGATCGCGACGCAATTGGCGAAGCACGCCGGCCTGACGGTCATCGGTACGGCTTCCCGTCCGGACGGAGGCCGAGGATGACGAGAACGTGACCGGCTACCGGATCATGAACGGTTCGACCGTGGTGAGCGAGATGGACGTCAATACGCGGACGAAAGGGATCGAAGGACTGCAGCCCGGCACCGTCTACACGTTCAAAATCGAAGCGCGCGATCGGTCCGGCAATTGGTCGGCAGACGGACCATCGGTCACGGTCAACACGCTGCCCGCTAATTAAGCGAATATCCGAATTAACCAGCAATCCCCCGCCGGCACATGCCGGCGGGGGATTGCTTATTTCGTCGATTCGCAAGAAGAATAGAGTCGAGGGTGTTGGACGAATCAGTCTAGGTCTCGACCGCCAAATACAGATCCATCTCGAGCTCCTCATCCTCCGCCTTGCTGCCCCAATTGCGCGTCATCTCGATCCGCCAAGCCTGCGGGTCTGGCGTCATTCCGGCTTGCTCCAGCAGCTCATGCATGCGTTGATAGGTCGCTTGGACACCGGAGCGCAAGCCATAGTGCCACTTCACAGCGTAGCGCCGGCCAGGCAGGGTAACCGCTTCCATGCCTGCCGGAATATTCGCGGACGTGCTGACCTGCAAGCCCACCCAATAATCTGCTTGACCGGGGAGATGAGCGCCGATCATGAAGAACGGATCGAGCGCGCCGGCGATCTCGCCTGCCCTTGCCCGAAGCGCTTGAGCTGCCTCTTGGATAAGCGCAATTCGGTCCGCCACTTCCGGCAGCGTTAGTCTGTAGCCGACCAGATGGATCGACTCCACATCTCTCATCCGAATCTCGAAGCTCTGGCTGACCAAGACGGCGTTGCCGTCCAAGTCCCTGAACGCGAAGGACGAGTAATCCGGGAACCATCGGATCGGATCGACCGCAACGCCCCGCTCCTGCAGCATCCGATGGGTCATCTCGATGTCCAACGAGGCGAAAGAGAACACAGGGGAAGGATGAGGCGTCACCGCACCACGGGCCGGCGTAAGGTGGAACATGTACTGTCCGCCAAGCAGCATTTCGGCGAAGGAACCGAACTCATGAGGGCCGATCTCGAAGCCGAGATTATCCCGGTACCACTCGGCGGCTTGTCTGACATCGCGGACGTTGTGAATGAGGTTCGGTTTTTGGTGATCCAAATGTGCGGTCATCGTTCGTTCTCCTTCCATTACCGTTCCATAGGATGGGAACTGCTCCTTATGGCGCAATCCGCCTGCTATGACCTTGAGCGCCAGGGGCAGCGAAGTGGGCTTGTAACCTTCCGTCATCGGCTTCATGGGCTTATTCATCATCTACCTCCACGCCTCGGAATCCACTTTCTGGGATACCTTCAATGGAGTTCATTTTACCAAAGCGGGTCGCGCTGAACAGATCATTTTTTATCAAATCCCGCCAACATGACAATAATGTCATGCTGCGGCTCGTTTTCGTCACGATAATCGATGGCAGCCAACTTCCAGGGACGTTACGTTTAAACAAGCGGGCACAATAAGCCTGCCATTCGCGTTCACGGAAGGAAAGGAGTTTCGTTACCGTATGACATTCTGCCCAAAATCCGCGCTCTACTTCATCGCGTGTTTACTTCTCGCGTGCCTCCTCCTGCCTAAGCCAGCCATTGCCCAAACTCAGGACACGCTGCGAAAAATGGAAGCGTTCGTGGAGGAGCAGCGCCTGAAAGGCAAAATTCCCGGGCTAGCCGTCGTCGTCGTCGAGAAAGACCGCATCGTCTATCAGAGAGGCTTCGGTTACGCTGATCTAAAGCGCCGCATCCCCGTAACCGCCAATACGCTATTCGAGCTCGGCTCCAATACGAAAGCCTTTACGGCGCTGGCCATCCTTCAGCTTGAGAAACAAGGACGATTGCGATTAGACGACGACGTCCGCACCTATATCCCGTGGTTAATCTTAACCTACCAGGGCAAGAGCCAGCCCGTCACGCTGCGTCAGCTGCTGCATCATACTAGCGGGATCGCTTCGAATACAATCGCGCGCATCCCGCCAAGCCGGGCGAACGATGCGCTTGTCCGTACCGTCAAGACGCTGGCAGAGCGGCCTCTTCATCGAATGCCGGGAAGCGCCTACGAATATGCGACCATCAATTACGATGTGCTCGGACTCGTGCTGGAGACCGTTACGAAGAAGCCGTACGAAGACTATATCCAGCAATTCATTCTAACCCCCATCGGCATGGATGCGTCTATGGTCGGACAGCCAGCGCAATCGGTTGGCATGGCTAGCGGGTACAAGATCGGTTTAACGCGGGCGATCGCCTATACGCCACCTGTCTACCGGGGGAACACGCCGGCAGGCTATCTGATCAGCAATGCGAACGATATCGCGAAATGGTTGAATGTTCAGCTCGGGACCGCGCCGGGCCGCCCGATCGATCCGCGTCTCATCGCCGCTTCGCATATCCCGGATAAGAGCGTGAAGCCGTTTGCTGCAAACTCAACCTATGCATACGGATGGAGCATTGAGCAAAAGAACGGACGCGCCTTTGTCTTGCATGCGGGAGAAAACCCGACGTTCTCGTCCTACATCATCATGCAGCCCGAGCAAGGCATCGGCATCGCGGTGATGGCCAATATGCGGACGACCGCGACGACGGCAATCGGCGAAGGTCTGATGGCGCTGTGGCAAGGCTGGCCTGCGGACACGAACCACTTCGATCCCTACCAGAAGCTGGACCAATTCGTTACCGTGGTTTGGATGGTGATGACCGGTACCGGAATCGTCTTGCTGGCACTGCTCCTGAAGCTTGTGAGAAATCTTGCGGGCAAGCGCAAGCAGCGCAGGTGGGCCTCTCGATCCGGGAAACGGGTACTGCTGCTCATCTTGCATATCATTCTCGCGGCAACCGGACTAACAGGCGTCATCGCACTGCCGCAGCTCCTGCTCGGGGGGTTGCCTTGGTCCTTCATTCTCGTCTGGGCGCCGACCTCGATCACGCTGTCGGTTTATACCTGTCTGGCCGTCATGGCGGTGTATTTTGGTTGGGGGATGCTCCTGATTATGACGAAGAAGAGTCAAGCGCGGTAAGCTTATTACCGATGACAAAAAGCAGCCGCTCATGCGGACACATGAGCGGCTGCTGCCGTTTAATGTAACGTCATAATCACCAAACAGACGCCTAAAAAAACGCACAACGGCGAATATAGCGCGGAATCCCATTTGGCGAATACCGTTCCTTTATGCTTCTTGAAGAAACCGACCCAGCGAAAGTCGCCGACGGCTCTGATTAGGAAGATCGCCGATAACGCCCAGCCCCCGTAAGAGTAGAACGATTCGGACAAAGGCAAACGTCCCGCGGCCCCCCCAAGCGCCAGCGCAAACCAGCCCGCTGCCGCCAATGAAAGAGCCACCGCCCCCGTAGCGGCCATCGTCGGCCGAAAGAGCGGCTTCCTGCCCTTGCTCGGCACCACCGCGATCGTCCCTTTCTTCCCGCCGGCCATCCAATAGAGATGAACGCCGCTTAGCAGAATGAGAATGCTCCCTACGATCCAAGTGACAAGATGGACCATCGTCTCTCCCCCCTATATCCCCAATAATTGACGTCGCAGCAGATCGACATGACGATGCGGTTCTTCTTCACCGATTGATTGATCCTTGTGCCGCTCATACCACCCCAAGTAATAGTGGTAGAGGAGGCTGGACTTATGTCCGGCCGTCTCGGGATCCATGCCCGCTTGAATCAGAAGCTGCCGCGCGTAGTCCATTCTTGTTCGCTCGATCTGTTCGAGCACCTCGTCATAATACGGATTCTCCCGGCCCAATTTACGCAAGTAAAATAGAAAGTCCCCCACTCGGGTCACGGAAAACATCTGCGTCAGCAGCGCGATCAGCCGCTCCAAGGATTGCTCGGCACCGTCTGCCTTGCGCATCACTTGCTGGGTCGTTACATGAGCCCAGTGATCCACGATCTTGGCAATAAACTCGCTTCGGTCGTTGAAATACCAGTAGAAGCTGCTTTTGCTGCAGCCCAGCTCCGACGCCATTCGCTCGATGACCAGCCCGTCTACGCCGTTATTCGCGAACCGCTTCATCCCTAATCGAATCCACTGCTCTTCGGTCACGATGACCTTCGGCATGATCCCGCCCCTTTCTGTACGAAACCGTACAGAACATAGCTTAACCCATTTCCTGGAATGATTCAATGACCAGAGAGACTGCGAACGGCAGAGTTTCCCCTGGTCGTCGCGACTTTGCATCTGAAGAACAAGTAGAATAGTCCCGACCAGAAGAGTACCCCGACTAACGCCATCGGGCGGAAGCCGTCAAGCTTGCACATGAGAACGGGGCGTACTCCTCAAGCTTGAGGGTTGAGGGTTGAAGGTTGAGGGTTGAGGCACGCTCCACGCGAAATAGATCAGCATGAACCTATCATCGCATCACAACCAAAAGGGCTCCGCAGATGAATGATCATCGTGCAAAGCCCTATTTGAATTCGAGGAAGTCCCCCGTATATCGGTTTAGCTGTTCAGGAAATCAATCAATGCGGCATTGAATTCCTTGGCGTGCGTCGCATTCAGCCCGTGCGGAGCATCTTTGATGACGACAAGCGAGCTGCCCGGAATCAGCTCATGCGCGCGTTGGCCGCTCACCTCGATCGGGACGATAGCATCGGCATCGCTATGAATGATGAGCGTCGGCAGATCGAACTTAGCCAGATCTTCGCGGAAGTCGGTCCGTCCGAAGGCGGAGACGCAATCCAACGTGCCTTTCGGGGATGCCAAAGCCGCAATATCGCGCGTATAGGCCCGGAACGCCTCGCTAACCAAGTCCGTCCGGCCGCGAACGGCGAAGAAATTCGTCGTGAAGTTGTCCAGGAACGCGATCCGGTCGGATTTGATGCCGTCTTGGAACGCCTGAATCGTCGCTTCGTCCAGTCCGCCTTCCGGATGCGCGTCCGACTTATAGAAAAACGGTGGAACCGCGGCCGCCAATACCGCCTTCGCCACCCGCTTGCTGCCATAAGTGCCAATATAACGGGCCACTTCGCCTCCGCCCATCGAGAAGCCGACCAGCGTGACGTCCTGCAGGTTCAAATGCGCAAGCAGTCTGTCGAGATCGGCAGCAAACGTATCGTAATCATAACCGTCCCATGGTTGGGACGACTTGCCGAAGCCGCGACGGTCGTACGTGATGACGCGATAACCCGCCTCGACCAATGCCGGCACTTGCGCCTCCCACGAACGCCCGCTTAACGGCCAGCCGTGAATCAGCACGACCGGCTTCCCGGTTCCTTGATCCTCATAATAAAGATCTACGGGTGCCCCATTCTCTTGTGCAACAGTTACAAAAGCCATCGTTCATTCCCCTCTCCGGATATCCGAACAGACCGCATTACGCGCTGTCCATGTTTGCCTTCCATGCACTCATCGTATTGGAATAAAGTGGGGCGAACAATGCCGTTTTTTCTATAGCAAAGATAGAGAAATATTATACTCTGCGCTTCTGCTGTCCGGAGCATGGATACCTCGTCCATCTCAAGGTTATGTTTTGTCGTATTGACTGGAAATCGTTGTTCTCATCTTCGACCGCGTGGATTCCGCCCATACTTCGATCGGTGGAACACGCAACAGAAGAGGCGTCCGCTAAGGTACCATTTCTCGTACTCCGCGCACTACAACCGCGGTTTCATCGACTTCCTTTAATTCCTACAGTACGTTCTTTACTTCCTCAAGTGCTTGCCAAACCGCCGAAACGTTATGATGAAAGCGCTTTACTTCACTTAACGAAGGGGGTTACGCAAATGCGCAGCAGCATCAACAAGGCGGCGTCGCTGCTCTTGGCCGCCGCCCTGCTTCTGCCCGGGGGCTGGTCGCCCGCGAAGGCGGAAGCGGCCGAGATCGGTACGGTCGTTCTGCGGCAGGATTTCGAGGACGGCGCGGCCGGCGGCTGGACGAAGCTGGCATGGGGCAAGGCTGGGGACGCGGTCGTGACGACCGATCAGGCTAGCGACGGCACGCATGCCTTGAAATTCACCAAACGGGAATCCAGCGACAGCAAGCCGAGCTTGAATCTAACGGGCATTCTCTTATCCGACCATGTGTACGACATCTCACTTAAGGTCAGACATGGAGACGGCACGGGCACGTACCACATCGGCTCCAAGATCGACTCGCCGAAGCTGGATAACAAGTACCCGTGGATCGTCGGCAACCAGCCGGTGACCGCAGATGCGTGGACGACGTTCGAGAAGAAAGACTTCGAGATGCCGAGCGGCACGAAGGAAGCGCTCATCTGGGTCGAAGCCGGCGACGGCACGACTTCGAGCGCCGATCTGTATATCGACGAAGTGCTGATCGTAGACGTGACGCCGGACTCGGGCGGCGAGCAGCCGGGCGGCGGCGACCAATCCGGCTTGTCGGCCGACTTCGAGACGAATGGCCTTCAAGGCTGGGTCGCGCGCAACGGCGCTGACCCGATCGAAGTCTCGGCGGCCGACAACCATACGGCAGGCGGATCGAAGTCACTGCTTACGGCAGCTTCCGGGCAATACCAAGGGCCTCTGCTGAACGTGCTCGGCAAGATGCAGAAGAACGGCAAGTACCGTTTGTCCGCCTGGGCCAAAATGGCGTCTGGACAAGAAGCGACCGTCATACGCATCAGCGTGCAGCACGGCGACAATACGTTCACGAACGTATCGGCCAACACGACTGTGACCGACGGCGCATGGGTTCAGCTGAGCGGCGACTTCACGCTGCCGAACACGCCGTCCGTCCTGAACGCGTATGTGGAAGTCGCCAACGATTACGGCAGCCCGCGTTCATTCTACATCGACGACTTCAAGTTGGACTTTCTTGGCGCCGTCGAAGGCCCGCTTCCGGTGCAGACGGATATCCCGCAGCTGAAGACGGTCTATGACGACTACTTCGAGATCGGCGCGGCGGTCGAACCCGCCCAGCTCGAGGGGGCGCACGAGGAGCTGCTGCTGCTGCACTATAATTCCATCGTCGCCGAGAACTCCATGAAGCCCGACTCGATCAGCAAGAATGGGGACAGCGCGACGTGGAATTTCGCTACGGCGGACAATATTGCGAACTTCGCGCGGGATCACGGCTTGACGCTTCGCTTCCATACCCTGCTCTGGCACCAGCAAGGGGCGGAATGGATGCTGAAGGACGCGCAAGGGCAATATTTCGAGCCTAGTGAAGCGAACAAAGCGACAGCGCTTAAGCGGCTCTCGGATTACATCGACATCGTCGTTCCCCGTTATGCCGACGTCGCCAAAGCGTACGATGTCGTGAACGAAGTCATCGACGAAGGCCGGCCGGACGGCATGCGGGACAGCCAGTGGTACCGCATTACGGGTGATGATTTCATCCGAACCGCGTTCACGCGCACGCGCTACGTCCTCGACCATCTGCAGGACTTCAAGCCGGATGCCTCGGCAGCCGCGATCGCGAATGCGAAGAACGCCAAGCTCTATATCAACGACTACAGCACGCATAATCCGAAGAAGCGGGATTTCCTGTTCGATCTGGTCACCCGGCTGAAATCAGACGGCGTGCCGATCGACGGCGTCGGCCACCAGACGCACATCAACATTACCGGTCCGTCGATTCAGCAAATCTCGGATTCGATCCGCAAATTCGGCCAGGCCGGCTTCGATAATCAACTTACGGAACTCGACGTCTCGGTGTATACGAACAACACCGACGCGTATACGACCGTGCCGGACAATCTGTTGAATAAGCAAGGCTACCGGTACAAGGAGCTGTTCGACGCACTGCGCAAGCTCGACGACGAAGGCCGCACGGCGCAAAATCCCGGCGGCTGGATCAGCAACGTCACGATCTGGGGCGTCGCCGACGACCATACGTGGTTGACGAACCGTCCGATCACCAGACAAGACGCGCCGTTCCCGTTCAGCACGCGGCTGCAGGCGAAGCCCGCTTACTGGGGTATGGTCGATCCGACTAAGCTGCCCGTCGTGGGCAAGCTCGGCTCCGTCGTCCAAGGGACGCCGGTTCAGGGCGCAGCAGATCCGGCATGGCAGCTCGTGCCGGCCCTGAAGACGGAAGAGGTCGGTACCTTGAGCGCCGACGTGAAAGTACTCTGGGACGAGACGAAACTATACGCGAAGGTATTCGTGAAGGACGCATCCATCGCGGCGGATGACAGCGTTGAGCTGTTCCTCCAGAACAACGGCACGCAGACGGTGAAGATCGTTCGCGGCGGTCAAGGAGCGACGGAAGGCGCCGGCGGCTATACCGCCTATGCGGCGCTCCCGATTCCACCTGGCGCGGCGATCGGCAGCCAACTCGCCTTCGACGTGCGCGTCTCGGACAGCGGCGTCAACGACGGCTCCGAGCAGGGGCGCAACGGCGCCATCGTCTCCTGGAGCGACCCGCGCAGCGCGCAGGACGCGGATGCGGCCGGGTACGGCAAGCTGACGCTCGCCGCCGCGCCGAAGGTCGCCGAATCCATCTTCGGCACGCCTCAGGTAGACGGCGTCATGGATGCGGCATGGAATAACGCCGCCGAACTGGCCACCGGAATCTGGGTCGAAGGCGCAAGCGGCTCCACGGCGAAATTCCGCACGATGTGGGACGCCGACAATCTATACGTCTACGCGGTCGTGACGGACGCCAAGCTGTCCGACGCGAGCGCGAACGCCTATGAGCAGGATTCCGTCGAGCTGTTCGTGGACCAGAACAATGGCAAGACCGAGTCCTACGAGGATGACGACGGGCAATACCGGATTAACTACAAGAACGTCAAGACGGTCGGCGGCCATGCGTCGCAGGACAATTACGTCTCGGCGACCAAGACGATCGAAGGCGGCTACGTCATCGAGACCGCGATCGCCCTCGATACGATTACGCCGGCGGACGGCGCTCTCGTCGGCTTCGACTTCCAGGTGAACAACGACGAAGACGGCGACGGCGACCGGGACAGCGTAGCTAACTGGGCCGACCCTTCCGGCTCATCCTACATGAACACGTCCAAGCTCGGCGGCCTCCGCCTGACGAAGACGAACACGCCGTCGCCTTCGGGCGGCAGCTCGGCCGCTTCATCACCGCCGGCGGGTACGAAGATCGAGACGAAGAACGGACAAATCGTCGTCACTCCGTCCGTGCAGGTGAAGGATGGACGGGCGATGGCGGTCTTGAACGCTAATAGCCTGAGCGAAGCGTTGCAGCAGGCACCGGCGGACGCGCAAGGACATAAGCAGGTGGTCATCGAGCTGCCGGCGCAGCCGAACGCGGCCGGGTATGTCGTGCAGCTGCCCGCTTCGTTCCTCAGCAGCGAGAAGGATTACGCGATTACCGTACGTACCGAAGCTGGAGCAGTCTCCCTGACGGCGGGTATGCTTGCCAGCGCGAATGTAGGCGGTGCCGAGCTGGTTACGCTTCGGATCGGCGCCAGCACCCTCGCGGCAGGCATATCCGATGCGGCCCGCGAACAGATCGGGAAGCGTCCAGTCATCTCGCTCGAGCTCGCGGCAGGCGATAAGACGCTTGCCTGGAACAACCCAGCCGCTCCGGTCGAGATCGCGGTCCCGTACGTGCCTACGGCGGAGGAACGCCAACATCCGGATCGAATCGTCGTCTGGTACATATCGGAGAACGGTCCAATCGAGCCAGTCTCGAACAGCCGTTACGATGCGGCCAGCGGAACGGTTCAATTCCGCACGACGCACTTCAGCACGTACGCGGTCGCCTACTCGGCAAAGACGTTCGGCGATCTGCAAGCCGCGCCATGGGCGAAGGACGCGGTCGAAGCGTTGGCGGCCCGCGGCATCGTGAGCGGTATCACAAATGGGGCTTTCGCGCCCGCAAACGCCATCACTCGTGCCGATTTCGTCGCGCAGCTTGTTCGCGCACTGGAGCTGGAATCAGACAAGCAGGCGAATACACCGTTCGCCGACGTAAAGCCATCCGATTATTACTATGAAGCGGTCTCCACCGCACGGGCGCTCGGCATCACGTCCGGCACCGGCCAGAATCAGTTCCTGCCCGAGCAAGCCATTACCCGCCAAGACATGATGACCATGACCGCGCTCGCCTTGAAGGCGGCAGGCAAGCCGCTGTCAGCGGGCGGTTCGCTCGAAGCGTTCGCCGATGCGGGCAGCGTGGCTGGCTATGCCAAGGAAAGCGCAGCCGCGCTTGTTGCGGCGGGCATCGTGAAGGGCAGCGCGAACCAGCTTCGCCCGCAAGCGAAGCTGTCGCGCGCCGAAGCAGCCGTCATCGTGCAGGCGGCGTGGGCACTGCGGTGAAGGGGGTCCATTCAAGCCGGACTGCACAAAGGCGGACGGTGTCCGTGGGATTAAGACGTGCAGCTTTCGCTTGCCGATAATCAGCTGACGCAAGCCGCAGTGGACCGCAAAAGGCAAATGGCGCTACAGGGATAAGACCCTGTAACGCCATTTTTTGTGCAATTAGGAGGCATGTTGCCCATGAATCCGACATCCGAACTGAGCGGTCGTACGCTTGAGCGTGAGACGCTAAATAATTTTCCTGTTCGCGGCATGGTTAGAGCCGAAGAATGCCGCAAGCTCAGGCGCAATGACGCCGGTATTCAGCTTCTTCGTATGGCCAAGCCCTTTCTTGCTGAGAAGCCGGGCATTCGGTAAGACATCCGCCAGCGCTTGCGCCCCGTGACGCAGTCCGGGCGGGCTCTCCGTGCCTTCCAACACGAGCGTCGGGATGTTGACATGGCTCCATTGCTGCGCAGGAAGCGGTGTTCCGTCCATATAGCCATCCAGCAAAGCCGCGTCATAGGGAAGCGTGTGCGCGACCGCCAGCAGCTTGGACCATACGCCCGGCATCATGCGCATCATGGCGACGACGAAAGAAGGAGCGCCCATGCCGGCTACCATGAAATACTTGATGGCCTCTGCCCGTTGTCCAGCCTGAATGAGCCGATGAACATGAATTGCAAAATCTTTCGGCGGCGTCCGGTCTGTCGGCTGAACGACGAAAGGAGGCTCGTGAAGGGCCAGCTTCGCGATGTTCGCCCCTCGCGCTGCAGCATGCAGTGCAAGGGCCGCGCCGGATGACAATCCCCATACGTACGCTTCCCCGCCAGCCGCCTCGATGATGGCCTTCAGATCCTCAATTTCCCGCTCAACCGCATAATCCCGGGCATCGCCGCTGTCTCCGCGACCCCGACGGTCGTAATTGTAGACGGTGAACTGCGAAGACAAGCGGTTTGCCAGTTCAAGCTGTCCCGGGAACTTCCGATAGCTGAATGCGCCGGCCGTCAGAATAAGCGCCGGCCCCTGGCCTGTTTTGTCATACGCGATGGGAGTCCCATCCTTCGAAATAACAATGTTCATATCGAGGAAATCTCCTTTACCACGTGTTAAAGTCCTTCGGAAGCTTGAGCGACCAACGATGCAAGCAAATCGACGTCGAGCTCCTGATCTTTTTTCGCCTTAATCGTTTTGCGTTCCGGCGGTCCGTCGAACAGACCCTCGGGCAAGACCAGCTCACCCGCATTGAAAATAGTGAAGCTCACGGCATCCTTCGAGATGGAGATGACCGCGGCGTACTTGCCATTTTTCAAAAAATGCGGTTTCTTGTATTGAATCCGCTCCTGCACATCCGGAACGGATTGGTGAACGGCATCCCGAAGGCGGGCTGCCAGTTCGGCCTGCCACGGCTCCTGAATCGCTTCGATAAATTGGGTTACTTCCGGGTTCATAGGGGTCACATCTCCTTTAAGTAGGGTGCAATCCTTTGATCGGATTTGCCGCCCTTTATCTACACGACGAACGGAGAACGATCAGATCGACAGGCTGGCAAAAAAGATTGCGTCTTTTTTCAGTTTTGCCGCAAACACCGGTAAATCCGGCGAAGCCGCTGTCTCCGCGGCCGCCCCGACGCTTGCTTCATAGCCGGCCAGCTGGCGCAGCTCGATCTGCCCGTCGCCATAACCGTTCGGGTCCGGCATCTGTTTGGCCCACGCAACAGCCTCCTCCAGATCGCTCACCTCGATCACGGTGAAAGCTGCAATGAGGTCTCTTGCTTGGTCAAAAGGTCCGGGCTGGACCACCGCCTCCGCTTGTTGAGCCGGGAATGAAATTCGGATCCCGCTTGCGCTTGGCGTCAGTCGTTCTGACGCAACCAGTACGCCATGCTCCGCCAGACGGGCATGGAAGGCATCCATCGCCTCCGCCAGTTCCCGTTTGCCATTGACGCCTGCTTCCGAGAAGCAAGTCGCCTTGATGATCAGTATAAACCGCATTCGTCATGCCTCCATTCCAATGGTAGAACGGCAGCCGTCTTTGCTGCCGTATCTATTGGAGCGACGAATGGGAAGGCAGGAACTCGACATCTCGCATCATGATTGGTTGCATTCGCCGGCGCGTTTGCGCAGCAGGTCGCGTTCCCGCTCATTGCCCGTCATGGCCGCAGCCCGTTCGAAGGCTGCCTGCGCTTCCTCGTAGCGGCCCAGCTGGAACAGGAAATCGCCCTGCACGCTCGGCAGCAAATGATAATGTTGGAGCGCGGGCACTTCAACCAGCATGTCGGCAAGCTGAAGACCGAATTCGGGACCGAATGCTTTGCCGATCGCGACTGCCCGGTTTAATTCAACGACCGGAGAAGGCAGCACGCGCGACAAAGCCTCATATAGGGCGGCAATGCGGACCCAATCCGTCTCCGCTTCGCTGCGGGCTTCGGCATGGCAAGCCGAAATCGCCGCCTGCAGCGCATAAGGCCCCAACGGCCGCCCCTGCGCTCTGGCCCGTTCGAGTGCAGCCAGCCCGCGGCGGATAAGCAGTGGATCCCAGTCCGCGCGGTTCTGGTCCATCAATCGGACTAGCTCGCCATTGCGGTTCACCCGGGCGCGCATCCGGGACGACTGCAGCTCCATGAGCGCGACAAGCCCGTGCACTTCGGCCTCCGCAGGCGACATGGCGGCCAGAATCCGCCCAAGCCGCAGCGCTTCCTGGCAGAGCAGCGGGCGTATTAGATGTTGACCGGCCGTCGCGGTGTACCCCTCGTTAAACATCAGATAGATGACTTCCAGCACGGTGGGCAGCCGTTCCTTGAACGCTTCCCCGACCGGCGTCTCGAACGGAATCTGCTTCTGGCTGAGCGTCCGCTTCGCCCGCACGATCCGCTGGGCGATGGTCGGTTCGGGGACGAGGAAGGCGTGGGCGATCTCGTCGGTCGTCAGTCCGCCGAGCAGGCGAAGCGTCAGGGCTACGCGCGCCTCTTGCGAGAGTACAGGGTGACAGGTCGTAAAAATAAGCCGGAGGAGATCGTCGCCGATCTCCCCGTCCAGTAGACGATCCACGTCCTGCTCGGTGTAAGGCAGGCTGCTGCGTCCGACTTCCTCGAGCTTCTCCTGATACCGCTTATTCCGGCGCAGCAGATCGATCGCGCGGCGCTTGGCGCTGGTCATGAGCCAGGCGCCGGGATTGTCCGGGATGCCGGTTGCCGGCCATTTCTCCAGGGCAATGACCAGCGCATCCTGGGCCAAATCCTCCGCAATCCCGACATCGCGAACGATTCGCGCGAGCGCCGCGATCAGTCTCGGCGATTCCATGCGCCAGATGGCCGCGATCCGCTCGCTTGCGGCCGCCCTCACGATTGAGACTTCTCTACCTGTTCGCGAATAGCGGCTTCCCGCGCCAACCACTCGGCATCCTGCGTCAATTCCGTCAGATCGAATACTTGGCGCAGCTCGATCTGGCCCTCGCCAAAGCCGTGCGGGTCCGGCATCCGGAGTGCCCATTCGATCGCTTCTTCCCTCGATCTCACCTCGATCAGCGTATAGCCGGCGATGATCTCTTTCACTTCCGTGAATGGACCGTCCGTCACTTTCGGCTTGCCGCCGGGCTCCGGGTAGGAAATCCGGATCGCGCCCGAGCTCGGATGCAGGCCATCTGCGGCTAGCAGCACGCCTGCTTTCATAAGCTCCTCATTATACCGCTGCATCGCCTCGAACATCTCCTGGCTTGGCATGACGCCGGCTTCCGAATCCTTCGTTGCTTTGACAACCATCATAAATCTCATCTTGATCGCCTCCTAAGATTGAATGGGGTTAATGTGCTTTCATATAGTCCGACGAAGGGCGGGAGCTGAAATCGACAGGGAATACAAAAAAATCTCTAGATTTTTCTGGCTTACCATTTCGTCATGCAGGAAGAAGACTCCTCTCCCCTTGGCTGTTGAGCATATCGGCTGGCTAAGCCCAGTCGCGTCCCCACTTCTTCATCTCGTGCAAAATGCCGCTGAACGCTTTCCCTTTATCCGTCAGATGGTACTCAACGGTTGGCGGAACGGTGGCATGAATTTCGCGGATGACGATTTGATTCTCCTCCAGATGCCGAAGCGTTTCGGTCAGCGACTTGGAGCTGATGCCGGGAATGGCGCTCTTCAGCCCGGTGAACCGTTTTGTATCATGAAAGAACAGCTCCCGAATGACGAGAAACGACCATTTGCCCCCGATGATCCGCAGCGATTTCTCGATGGCGCATTCATATTCTTCCGGATGTCCCATGGGCGGATGCCTCCTATGCGTTTGGTGAGAGATTTCGATAACGATTTCCCCGCTGCATGCCGCTTCTCCTGCCAATAGTCACCCCAAGGTAACAAACTACGGCAAAAGTGCGTACTTCCGTCCATCGCGTCCTATCGGATAAGATAACGGCAGAGTGCTATTCCAAGGAGGTTCGCGTTTGTTCACGAGAAAGCTTGGCAAGACGGGGATCGAAGTTTCGGAAGTCGGATTCGGCGCATGGGCCATCGGCGGTGACGCCTGGGGGCCGGTCGATGACGCGCAATCGCTGCGGGCGATGGAGGCCGCGGTCGAGCTGGGCGTGAACTTCATCGATACGGCGGATGTATACGGCAACGGCCGGAGCGAGAAGCTCGTGGCGCAGCTGATTGAAGGACGGCGAGACAAGCTGGTCATCTCCACCAAAGGCGGGCTGATGGGCCATCACCGCGATCCGCAAGGCAAGCCTGTCTATGACCGTCCATCCAAAGTCGTGGAAGCCTTCGAGAACAGCTTGCAGCGGCTGAAGACGGATTACATCGACGTCTACTTCTGCCATCTCTGGTGGGATAAGCATGAGGAGACGGAAGCGTTCATGCAGGCGTTCGAGCAGCTGAAGCGCGATGGCAAAGTTAGAGCGGTCGGCGTCTCCACCGAAAATTTCGATTACATTAAGCATTTCAACCAAGGCGGCGGACTGGATGCCGTTCAACTCGACTACAGCATTTTGAATCGCGCCGTCGAGCCCGAGGTGCTGCCTTATCTGCACGAGCATGGCATCGGCGCAGTTGTACGCGGACCGCTGCGGATGGGGATCTTGACTGGTTAATTCAATGCGGGAACGGAGTTTCCGGAAGGCGACATCCGGAGAAACTGGCCGAAGGAAGCCTGGTTCGCAGACAATCTCGCCAAAGTGGAAGCGCTTCGGCCGCTTGCGAACGAACAACGCACCTTATCGCAGTTGGCGCTTCGGTATGTACTGAATCATCCGGCGGTTTCCGTCGCGATACCGGGTGCGAAGACCGCGGAGCAAGCGGCGCAGAACGTATCCGCTTCGGTGCGCCCGCTGCTGACGGATGATGAGGCAACCGCAATCGGAAGCATCTGATCGAGGAACGTAGAACAGAGGAGGAGAAGCCAGCGATGAACGTACTTGTAACCGGAGCATCCGGCAATGGCGGACAGGCCGTATGCCGCGCGCTGCTGCAGGCAGGCCATCGCATCAGGATGGCGGACGTGATGCCCTCGCAGGCGGCAGACCTGGCAACGTCGGAATTTGTCCGATGCGATACGCGGACGGCATCGGACGTCCGCCAGGCGGTTCGCGGCATGGACGGCGTCATTCATCTGGCTGCTTGGCATTGCGCCCATCAGCCGCCAGTTAGCGACGATACGATTTTCGCGGTCAATGTCGACGGCACCTACAATGTGCTGGAAGCTTGCCGGCAGGAAGGCATCCGTTCCATCGTGTACGCCTCGTCGATGGCTTATGGCTGGTGGTCCGTCTACGGCGTCAGCAAGGTGATCGGCGAAGATCTGTGCCGAGCTTATCACGAAATGACGGGCGCCTCGATCGCGATGCTTCGTTATCATGAATTCATTCCGCGCCCGTATTTGGAGTTCGGCGCGCGGCTGCTGCGCAACGGCGTCGACCGAAGAGACGTCGCTTCGGCGACGGTCAAGGCGCTGGAAGGCGCGGACAGGCAAGCCTTCGGCTTGTTCCGCACGGTCGTCCATACCGACCATGGGATGCCCGAGCAAGTGCGGGCGGATTTCGCCCGTCACGGGCTGGACTGGTGCGAACAGCAAGTACCCGGCTCGTCGGCGCTGTTGGCGAAATACGCGATTGAGCTGCCGGAGGAGGTCGAGCAGCACGATCTGTCGGAAGCCCGGCGCATACTGGGCTGGCAGCCTCAAGTCGGGTTTGCCGATTTCCTGAAGGACTTGAAGCGAAGAGATGAGCTCGGTATTGACGTAAGCGGACTTATCGTGCCATCCGAGCTTCCGCAAGCATGAGAGCGTCTGCTGCAAGATGCAGAACAAGCGGCTGTGCGAATGTGCACAGCCGCTTGTTCGCTGCGGCGTGCGCCGCGAGCGTTACCCTTTGACCGACCCGGCCGTCATCCCTTCGACGATCCGGTTGCTCAGGACGAAGAACACGATCAGAATCGGCAAAATGCTGATCATGAGCGTCGCGCCGATCGCGCCCCAATCCGTCGTATACTGGCCGATGAAGTTCTGGATGCCGACGGTGAGCGTCTTTAGGCCGTCCGAGCTGATGAACGTGTTAACGAAGACGAATTCGTTCCAGTTGTAGATCATGTTGATGATGACCGTCGTCGCGATCACCGAGGCCGTCATGGGCAGGATGATCTGGAAGAATATCCGGTTGACCGAGCAGCCGTCCATGACCGCCGCTTCCTCGACCTCGCGCGGGAGCGTCTGATAGAAGCCGAGCAGAATCATGATCGTCAGCGGCAGGTTGAAGGCGGTGTACGTCAGAATGATCGACAACGGATGGTCCGTCAGGTTCGCCTTCATGAACATTTGGAACAGCGGAATGAGCGTCGAGTGGATCGGAATCATGATGCCGACCATGAACAAGCCGAGCACCGGCTTCTTCAGCTTCCAGTTCATCCGCGTCAGCGCGAACGTCACGAGGCTGGCCAGCAGCACAGTCAGCACGACCGCCGCCACCGTGTACCACACGCTGTTGAAGAAATACCGGCTAATGTTGCCCTCGGTCCACACCTTCGCGTAATTCTCCCACTTGGGATCGGTCGGCAGTGCGAACGGCGATAGATTGAACACTTCCTGGTTGTCCTTCAAGGAGAAGAACAGCAGCCAGATCAGCGGAAAAACTTGCAGAACGGCGATGATGCCCAGTACAACGTACAGGAGCGCCATGCCGACGGTGCGGCCGACAGGGCGGCCCGCGGTGCGCGCGGCCGAACCTGGTGCGGCTAATGTTTGTGCCATAATAAGGTCGCTCCTCTCCTTATGAATATTGTATCTCTTCCCCGGCGGTCAGCTTACGAATCAGCCATGTCACGACAAGGCAGATGAGCAGCAGGAAGAAGCCGATCGCACTGCCGTAGCCGAAATCGAAGCTGCGGAATGCTTGGTGGTACATATAGGAGGCCATCACTTCGCTGGACCCGTTCGGACCGCCGTCGGTCATGACATAGATGAGGTCGAAATACTTGAGCGAGCCGACGATCGCCAGCACGATCGTCATCTTCGAGACGCTTGCGATGAGCGGCAGCTTGACGCGCAGCGCGATCTGCAGCGGGTTGGCCCCGTCGATGCGCGCCGCCTCGACGAGCGAGGACGGGATGTTTTTCAGCGCCGCGTAGTAGATCAGAATATAGAATCCGGCATACTGCCAGATGATCGGGATGAAAATCGCGAGCAGCACGATGCGCGTATCCGACAGCCACTCGATCGTACCATCGAAGCCGAGCGAGGCGAGCAGGCTGTTCACGACGCCGTTCGTTGGGTG
Organism: Paenibacillus aurantiacus; assembly: GCF_042431225.1. NCBI lineage: Bacteria > Bacillati > Bacillota > Bacilli > Caryophanales > Paenibacillaceae > Paenibacillus > Paenibacillus aurantiacus. The sequence goes on from NZ_JBHMDO010000038.1 coordinate 31,998, forward strand.
GTAGATCTTCAGCCATAGCTGTGCGATCGCAACCGACGAGAGCAGCATCGGAATCAGGTATATTTTGCGCAGCAGGTTCGCGCCCTTGATCTCGCCGGATAGGACGAGCGCCACCGCCAAGTACGCGAGCAGGCTCAGCGCGGAGAAGAGCGCGAGCAGCAGCGCGTGGTAGGCGCTCTGCCAGAAGGCCGAATCCTGGACGAGCCTGCTGTAATTGTCGAGACCGACGAATTCCATGGCGCCGATGCCGTCCCACTTCATGAGGCCATAATAGCCGGTGAGTACGATCGGCACGTAGATCAGCGCGAGCACGAGCGCCAGCGCAGGCAGCACGTACAGCGCGATCATTTTTTTGTTCGACATGACATTATCCATTCGAGACACGCTCCTTCGGGTGAACGTTACGCAGCCCTGCGCCGAGTCGAGGCAAGCCAGGGCAAGCGCCTTCACCGGTTGCCGGTTGCTGCATTTTTACGGGACAACTGCACGTCCGCGGGGCGCGATTTCGCGCGATTTCGCCCCGGTAGCGGACTTTTTGGGTGCAGAAAAGGACATATCGCGCACCTAAGGGGGATATGTCCTTCTCCTCAGTTCCTGGATTCCTTGTTACCTTGCGATTATACGGCTGCGGTTACTTGCCCGCTTCCTGCTTCAGCGCCTCTTCGTGATTCTTCGCGAAGTCCGCCGGCGACACTTCCTTGCCGAACAGCGCCTGGATCATATTCAGGTGAGTCTGCGCGACGGCCGGGCTCATCTGCACGTCCGCGAACAGCGTAATGTTGCTGGCCTTGCCCAGTTCGTTCAGAATGTCGATGTACATTTGCGGCAGCTGTCCTTTGGACGTGTCCACCTTAGTCGCCGGGATGACGCCCGCCTTGGTGACCGACTGCTCGCCCCACTTCTCGACGAAGAACTTGACGAACTTCTTCGCCTCCTCCTTCACCTTCGAGTTCTCGGCGACGAACAATCCGACGCCCGGTCCGCCGACCCAGCTGTCGATGTTGCCCTTGCCGCCTTCGATCGTCGGGAATTTGAAGAAGCCGACGCTGTCGCGGAATTCCTGCGGAATCGATTCGTTCGTCGTGAAGTTCGGCAGCTCCCACGTGCCCATCAGGTACATGGCCGCTTTGCCGTTCAGGAATTCGGATTTGCCTTCATCGTTGGAGAGACCGTTGAAGCCTTTGTTGAACGCGTTGCCATCCACGAGCGCTTGCACGTCCTCGGCCGCCTTCACGAGGCTTGGATCCTCGAACGAGCCGCTCCGGTCAATCGCCTTCTTGAGCGTCTCCGGTCCGCCCAGCCGATCGGCCAGGTACATGTACCAAAGCGAGCCGGTCCAGCGGTCCTTGTTGCCAAGCGCGATCGGCGCGATGCCGTTGCTCTGCAGCGTCTCGACGATCTTCTGGAAGTCGGCGTACGTCTGCGGCACCTCAAGATTGTACTTGCTGAAAATTGCCTTGTTGTAGTACACGGGCGCAATGTTGAGCTCGAGCGGCAGCGCGTACGTCTTTCCGTCCACTGCGTATGCCTCGGTCGTGCCGGAGACGAACGTATCTTTCAGCCCGCCTTCGAGCGTGTCGTCGAGCGGCGCGAACAGCTGGCCTTTGACGTACGGCGTCAGGAAGCCCGCGGCCCACGTCATGCCGACGTCCGGCAGATCGTTCGAGGCGGAGAGCACCTTCAGCTTGTTCTTGTATTGCTCGTTCTCGAGAATCTCCTGTTTGATCGTCACGTTCGGGTTCGCTTCCTGGTACTGGGCGATGATATCGTTGACGATCATGTTCTGCTGCTTGGAGCTGCCGGCCGGCCACAGATGCATCATCTTGAGCGTGACTTTCTCCGCCGAGCCCGTGTTGCCGCCCGCATTGCCTTCCGCTGGCGCGTTGCCGCCCGCATTGGATCCGCCTGCCGCATTGCCGTTGTTATTGCTGCTGCCGCACCCGGTCAGCGCCAGCGCGGAAGCGAGCGCGACGGTCATCGCTACGGTTAATGGTTTCTTCTTGAACATGTTTTCTTCTCCCCTTGTCGCTAAGGATAGCGGTTACATTTCCAATGATAGCGCTTCATACACCGCTCAGGTAAGGTCACGGCGATTAGGGAAAAGTCCGATATTTTTAGGTGGCCAGAAGTCCGGTGAAAACAAGCTGCCTCCGGTCGATTTGGGCTTCCACTCGCTGTTCCATCTCCATATCGATCCTCCGGCATCTTCTTCACCGGACTTCTACCGTTCCGGCAGATCCTTGCGGTACTGACTCGGCGTCATGCCCTCGTATTCCTTGAACAGCGTGATGAAATATTTGGCCGTCGCATAGCCGACCTCTTCGGCGATGTCCGCGATCGGCATGCCTGTCGAATAAAGCAGCTTTTTGGCCGCCTGCATCTTGCCGCGCACGACGAATTCGCTGAACGTCATGCCCGTCTTCTCCTTGAACAAGGAGCTGAAGTAGCTGGCGTTCAGATGGACATGCTCGGCCACCTCGCGCAGCGTCAACGCCTGCTTCACGTTCGCCTCGATGTAGCGGATCGCCTCCTGGATCGGCTGCGGCACGAGACGGTCCTCCTCGCGTATGGCGACGAGCTCCTTGTCCACGATTTTCTCCATGGCGCCCGTCCGCACCCGATCCTTCGCGATTCGCAGCGCTTCCTCCACCGCCTCCAGCAGTTTCGCCTTCTGCACCGGCTTGAGCAGGTAGTTGACGACCCCCAGCCGAATGCCCTCCTGCGCGTATTCGAACTCGGAATAACCCGAGAGCAGGATGACGACGGGGTCGCTCCCGCCCTCGCGGATCGCCTTGATCAGCTCCAGCCCGTTCATCTCCGGCATCCGGATATCGGTCAGCAGCAGTTGAATCGGCCGCTTCGCCGCGATGTCGAGCGCCTCGTCGCCGTTCTCAGCCGTCACGATCTCGCAATCGCTGGCCACCCACGTCTCCAGCGTCTTCTTCAGTCCTTGCCGCGTCCGCGGCTCGTCGTCCACGATCAAGATCGTCGTGCCGTTCCTCATGGCGCACCTCCCGGTATTTCGAATCCGACGACCGTGCCTTCCCCGGGGACGCTCGCGATCGTCAGCCCGCCCAGCTCGTCGTCTTTATAATACAGCTGTATCCGCTTGTTCACGTTGGCCAGCGCAAGCCCGCTGCCCTTGCCGGTCGAGAACCCGCCCGAGCCGAGAGAGCGCATCAGCTCCTGCACGAGCGCGCCGTCCATGCCCGGTCCGTCGTCTCTCACTTGGATCGTCCACTTCCCGTCCTCTGATGGAGTAATGACGAGGGAGACCGAGCCCGGCCCCTTCTTGTTCCCCGCGCCGTGCAGAATCGCGTTCTCGACGAGCGGCTGGATGAGCAGCTTCGGCATCCGCACGGACAAGCACGCCTCCGGCGCGTCGATCCGCCACGCGAGCTCCTCGCCGAAGCGCAGCTTCATCAGCGCCATATAACGCTCGACATGCTCCAGCTCCTCCTTGACGCTCACCCACTCGCTCTGATTGTCGCTGCCGATCGTATAGCGGAACAGCTCCGACATCGCCACGACGAGATCGGCCAGCTCTTCCTCGTCCTTCTCCTGCAGCGCCCAGTAGAGCGCCTCCAGCGTGTTGTACAGGAAATGCGGGTTGATCTGCGCCTGCAGCGCTTTCAGCTCCGTCCGGCTGCGTACCAGCTCTTTCTCGTAGATGACTTGGATGAGATCGTTCATATGGCCGACAAGCCCGTTGTACGTCTTCGTCAGCTCGTTGAGCTCCACCGTCGAATGCATCTCGGGACTTGGCCGCAGCTCGCCGAGCCGCGCGCCGCGCATCGTCTTGATGAGCCGCAGAATCGGCCGGGTGATCATGGCGGAGAGGAAGAACGAGCAGACGAGGCAGATCAGGAACCCGACGGCCCCCGAGACGACGATCGCCGTGCGCAGCACGTTGATGCCCTCGGTCAGACTGCTGACCGGCGAGAGAATGACCAGCTTCCAGCCCGTCAGCTCCGAGCGGCGGTCGACCCGGATGTAATCCTCCTGGCCGAGCGTCAGCTGCCGCTGCCCCGCCGCACTCAAGTCAAGCGCCTCCGCTCCCTCGTAATTGGAGGCGATTAACGCTTCCCGCTCGTCGAACAGCATCATGTACTCCCGGCGGCTGTCCTCATTCTCGTCGCCCAGCTGGAAATAATCCCGGTTGATGCGCACGAGCAAGTAGCCGCCGTTCTCGAACCAGTGATCCATCAGCCTCACCTGCCGCAGAGCCAGAAAATAAGACGGGTCCCGCGGATCCTCCCCAATCCAGACCAGCCGGCCCCTCGCCTCGTCCGCCTGACGCACACGGTCCGGGCCGATGCGCGTGACGAGCGTCGTATCGTCGAGCGGGAACAAGCTTCGGCTATCGGCCGTATACAGATCGAACGCGTTGATGCCATCCGAATACACCTGGAACGTGCCGACGCTCTGCATGACGGACTGCCGCTGCTGGAACCCCGCGTGAATGCCTTTCGCCTCCTGCTGAAGAAGCTGCTGCACGTCGCCGGTCGTCATCACCTGGCTGGACAGCATGTCTACCTGCCGGTAAAGCGTTTCCAATCTGCCGGTAGCTTCGAACGCGGTCTGCTGCAGCTGGCGCTCCGCGTTGTTCGTTATAAGTGCGGACACCCGGTTGTAGGTGACCAGCCCGACGAAGCAGAGCACGAGCGCCATGACCAGGAGGCAGACCGCCAATATTTGATTGCGAAGCGTGTTGTGATTGTGAAGCCAAGCCCGCATGCGTTTCCTTCCTTTCGCCCGCTTAGGTCCTCATTCATGGGAATGTGCTTAATTATAGGGGCGTCACAGCCGTAGCGACAAGACCTTTACAGGAAAAATGTACGTGCGTACAGAAATTACCATAACGACCATTCCCCTTTTCTAAGCAGCAGAAAAACCCTGCCTCGGCGGCAGGGTTGAAAGGTTGAAAGCTTCACATTGAGTCTGGACAGCATTCCGGGAATATCGTTCGAAAAGCGCCATCACACCCCCGAATACGCCATGAATCCGCCATCTACCGGGACGGTCACGCCGGTGACGAAGCCCGAAGTCTCCGAGTCTGCGAGCCACAGCAGCGTACCGAGCAGGTCTTTCGGATCGCCGAACCGGCGCATCGGCGTGTGGGCGATGATCTTCCGGGAACGCTCGGTCAGCGAGCCGTCCTCGTTCGTCAGCAGCCGGCGGTTCTGCTCCGTCAGGAAGAAGCCCGGGGCGATCGCGTTCACCCGGATGCCCGCCTCGGCCATATGCACGGCCAGCCACTGCGTGAAGTTGTCGATCGCCGCCTTCGCCGCGCTGTAAGCCGGCACCTTCGTCATCGGGCTAGGCGCGCTCATCGAGGAGATGTTGATGATGACGGCGCCTTCGCGCTCGGTCATCCCGCGGCCGAACACTTGGCTTGGGATCAGCGTGCCGAGGAAATTCAGATGCAGCACGTCCGTGAAGCCCGCCACCGTCAGGTCGAAGAACGTCTTCACCTCGGGATTATCCAAGTCGGCCTGCTCGAAGATCTCCTTGCTCGTGATGCCGTCCGGATGGTTGCCGCCCGCGCCGTTGACCAAGATGTCGCACGCGCCCAGCCGCTCGCGCACCGTCTCCTCCGCCGCCGCGACGCTCGCTTGGTCCAGCACGTTGCAGGCAACGGCGATCGCCTCGCCGCCAGCCCGCCGGATATCCACCGCGACCGCTTCTCCCTTCTCGACCGTTCGATTCAGCACCGCAACCTTAACGCCGTGCGCCGCCAGTTCCTTCGCCATCGCCGAGCATAACACGCCGCTGCCGCCGGTAATGACCGCGACGCGGCCGCTCAAGCTCTCATGCCGTCCGCTCATGCGTGAACGCCTCCCGTCCTATTTTGGTTACCTCGCTTCAGGGCATCCCAGATGCCCCACAAATACATGATGCCAAGCGCCCGATCGTACAGTCCGTATCCCGGTCTGCATTGCTCCTCCCAAATATGACGGCCGTGGTCCGGCCTGGCGTAGCCCGCGAAGCCGCTCTCGTGCAGCGCCTGCACGATGCCGCACATATCGACGGTGCCGTCTTCCGCGCGATGCGACGTCTCGATGAAATCGCCGTTATCGTACACCCGCACGTTGCGAAGATGGGTGAACGGGATGCGGCCCGCGAATTCGCGCGCCATCGCCGGAATATCGTTATCTTGACGAACGCCGAGCGACCCGCTGCACAGCGTAATGCCGTTGGCCGGACTGTCCGCGAAGCTGAGAATGGCCCGCAGATCCGCCGCATTCTTGACGATGCGCGGCAGGCCGAACACCGAATACGGCGGGTCGTCGGGATGGATGGCCATCTGGATGCCGCACCGCTCCGCCGTCGGAATAATCTGCGCAAGGAAGTAGCGGAGGTTGTCCCGCAAATCGTCTTCCGACACATCGCGGTACGCGTCGAACAGCTCGCTTAATCTTGCCAGACGCTCCGGCTCCCAGCCGGGCATCGTGAAATCCGGATTGCCCGCGATCGTGCGGACGAGCTCCTGCGGGTCCATCGCTTCGATCTTCGCCTTCTCCAGGAACAACGCGGTCGATCCGTCCGCTAGCTCCTTATGCATATCCGTGCGCACCCAATCGAATACGGGCATGAAGTTGTAGCAGATGACTTTGACGCCGACGCTTGCGAGCTTCTCGATCGTCTTCTTATAGTTGTCGATGTACCGCTCCCGCGTCGGCAAGCCGAGCTTGATGTCTTCGTGGACATTCACGCTCTCCACCACTTCCAAATGCAGGCCGTGCGCATCCGCCAGCTCCTGATAAACCCGGATTTTGTCCATCGGCCACTCTTCTCCGGCCGGCACGTCGTGCAGCGCCCACACGATGCCTTCCACGCCGGGAATCTGCTTGATCTGCCGAAGCGTTACCGTATCGTTGCCTTCGCCATACCACCGAAATACCATTCTCATCGTCTAAGGCCCTCCTCTTTTGCGCTTGCAATTCCGTTATGCCGTTTTATACTAACGCTATATAAGTTGAACAAAATTGCGGAGAGGCGTAAGTTCAACGCGAGATTACGCGACATGGAGGCCGTGACCGCATGACGTACATCCAACCGATCGATCTCAAAGAAACGCCCCTATATTACGCGCACCGGCGCACCAGCACGAACGCCGAACAGTTCCAAGGCACGTTCCACGCCCATCAAGGCGTCGAAATTCTCCTCGTGCACGAAGGCCGCGGAACGCTCATTCTCGACGGCGTCCAATACGAGGTTGGCGCTGGCTGCATATGCGTCTTTCAACCCTACCAGCTGCATCATGTCCAAATGGAGCTGAGCGAGGAGCAGCCCTTCGTGCGCTCCATCGTCCATTACGAGCCATCCTCCTACGACGCCTACCTGACGCCGTGGCCCGCGCTTCAGACCTTCTTCCGGCATCTTCACAAAGGAAAGCTGGCCGCCCACGTCTGGCTGGAGCCGGACCTGGAATCGGTCGCAGGCACGCTGCTGGACTTGGACGAGCGATGCCTCGGACTGCCCCGGGACCGGCGCATGGAGGAATGCTCGCTCTTCCTCATCGCCTTCTTCCGCGTCTTGAAGCCGCTGTGGGAGAAACGCCATCAAGCAGCCAAGCTGGAGGAGCTGCGCAAGCCTCATCAAGCCGAGCGAATGATCGAATGGCTCGATCATCATTATCGGGAGCCGCTGCGACTTACGCGAATGAGCCGTGATCTGCATCTGTCGACCTACCACTTGTCGCACTTGTTCAAAGCGAGCACGGGCAGCAGCATCACCGACTATTTGACCGCCAAGCGGATGCAGCAAGCCGTGCTTCTCTTGCAATCGACCGACATGGCGGTCGCCCGAATCGCGGAAGAAGTCGGCATGATGAGCGCTTCCCACTTCTGCAAAGTATTCAAGGACCACTATGGCATGACCCCGTACCGCTACCGCAAGCGGTGGAGCGAGCAGCCCTTGGTCCGGAAGACCGGCCGTCTCTAGTGAAATCGTAGCAAGCGGCGGCGGTCGGCGGTGCGGGCCGGTTGCGCAAAAATGCCGCCGCGTTGCGGCGCCGACGCTTCGTGAGCATCAGCTGTTACAACAAACAGGCCATGCTGGACGGCAATCGTCCGGCATGGCCTGTTCGCGTGCGACTTCCGCGTTCTACGCGGAAGGTAACCTCTTAAATTTTAAATTCGCGCACCTTGTCGTTCAGCTTGTTGGCGATGTCCGCCACGTCCTTGGACGCGCCGGCAATGTCCTTCACCGTGGACGTCTGGGCGTCCGCCGACGCTGCCGCTTCCTCGGAAGCCGTCGCCGACACCTCGACCAGGCGGTTAATGTGGTCGATCGCGTCCATGACCGCTTGCGAGCTGTCCGCAAGCGTCTCGAGCGTCCGCTTCACGTCTACCGTGTTCGCCTCCGTCGACGCCGTCATCGCGACAATCTCCTTGAGCGCCTGCCCGCCGAGGGTAATGATCTCGACCTGCTCCTCGACCGACTTCAAGTTGTGCTCCATCGTGCCTACCGTCTCATTCGTCTCCGCTTGCACGTCGTCGATGAGCGCGCGGATCCGCTCCGCCGACTGCTTCGACTGCTCGGCCAGCTTGCTGACTTCCGAGGCGACAACGGAGAATCCGCGCCCGTGCTCGCCGGCACGCGCCGCCTCGATCGCCGCGTTGAGCGCCAGCAGATTCGTCTGGCTCGCGATATCCGAGATGACGTGCACGATGCCGCCGATCTCCGACGACCGCTTGCCGAGCTTGTGAATCGCGTCCGTCGCGAATTCGACCGTCTGCGTCACGGTCGACAGGTTCGCGATCGCGTTGTTGATCGCTTCGTCGCCGCGCTTCGCCACTTCCGCCGCGGCAACCGCTTCGCGCAGCGTGTCTTGAATTTTATGTCCGCCGCCTTCAACTTGACGCAGCGTCTCCTTCATCCGGTACTGGATCGAATGAGCGTATTCCGATTGCTCGGTTGCGCCTTCCGCGACGCTGTGGATCGCGCCGGCGACCTCCTGCGAAGTCTGTCCGGTGCGGGAAGCCGCTTCGGACAAGGAGACGCTGTTCTCCTTCAACTGAACGGACATGTCCCCCACCTGCGTCATCATCTCGCGAAGGCTCAACCGCATCCGCTCGAACGAATCCGCCAGCTGGCCGATCTCGTCCTTCGACTTCGACTGCACCGATAGCGTCAAATCTTTGTCCGCGATCTGTCCGGTGACGGCCACCAGTCCGCGAATGCTCTTCATGACCGGACGGCTGATCAAGTAGCAGAAGATTAGCGCGCCGACCAGAACCAGAACGCTGATCAAATAGATATTGCCCTTGAAGTCGTTGGCCATCTTGTCGAACGGGGTGGACGGCACGCCGACGTACAGAATGCCGACGATCGCGCCCGCGCCGTCTTTGATCGGCTTGTAGATCGTCTGATTGACCGTGCCGACGACATCCGCTTCCCCGACATATACTCCGCCCTTCTGAAGCACGGCCGCGTTGACCGCTTCGGATACTTGCGTGCCGACCGCCCGCTTGCCTTCTTTCAGCACATTCGTCGTGACCCGTGTATCGTGCAAGAAAATTGTGACCGTATCGCCGGTAAGCTTACCGACCTCGTCCACGAATTCGAAATTGTCGTTTAGCAGCGTGGTCCCCTTGTAAAGCTGATCGCCTTGCGCCGACCACTCGCCCGGAATCCTTAATTCCAGATATTTCTCCGTAAGCGCCATGTCAGAGGCTAGCTTCTCTTGTGCTGCCAGGACCAGCTTGTCCTTGACCGCGCCGCCGACGTAGAAGTTGAGAATGATCGCGAACAAGGCGAGCACCACCGCAAGCGCCAGCATTAGCTTGGTGAGTAAGGAATTACGAATCTTCATTGTTCTGTCTGCCCCCCGGGTAGAAATTTCGCCGCATAGCAAATCGCACAATCTTGCCAAGCGACTCTACTATCCACTGGATTTATATCGGCCGCGAGGGTCTAGCATATTACAGTAGTAAACAAAAAAAGGCCTCGCCTGTTCGCATCGCTTGCAGCGGGATGCCGAAAGCGATGGCAGACGTGAACCCTCTTGCATGCGTTATACTTGCATGACGATGGCAGGCCGGGAATAATCACATCGGAAATCACACAATATATAAGAAAATAACGCTCGCTCTCGGCAAGCGACTGCAATTCGAACGCAATTCAGCTGCACGTCTACCTCTCGCAATTCTGAAGCAGCTTCATAATCGCGGCATGGACATCTCCCTGATAACGGCCCCCATGATAGCAAATAAGCTCGTCGATCTCGTAATCCAGCATGCGCCGGACGGAACGGACCGCTTCCTCGAGATCGAGCGTATACTGCGGATTGGCAATCGCAAGCTCGCCTTCCTCGATCACGACGGCATCGGCCGCGATCATCGTTCGGCTTGCGGGCAGATAGAGCGAAATATGGCCGGGCATGTGGCCGGGCGTATGGACGACCTCGATGCCGTCGCACCACGGGAGTCTCTCGCCGGAAGCTGCTGTACGATCGACGGGAACCGGCTCGATCGTGCCGAGGAAGGCAATGAAGCCCGAAGCTGCTTCTTTCGCATCTTCCGGCAGAGCGTCATACGAGGCTTCCGCCTGCGCAAGTCGCAGCGACTTCGCGGCCCCCGCGATATAGGGCGCTTCCGTTTCGTGCGCGATAATTTCAATATGCGGATAAGTACGCTTCACCTCGGCCGCCGAGCCGATATGGTCCATATCGTGGTGGGTCAAGATGACGCGTGTGAGCGACGACAGCGCCACGCCGTGCTTCGCCGCAGCCGCTTCCAGCAGCTGCACGGACTGCGGATACCCGCAATCGACGAGAATCGTCTCGGTGTCGTCTCGCACGATAACCGGCGACAGCTGCTGACCCTGATCACCGCCCGGGATAGGCAAGTCTAATACATAAATGTCGTGCATGGAAAATTCTCCTTTCGGACGGAACGGATCGGACGGACGACCGGTGTCATGGCTGTCCTCCTCGCATTCCGAAGTCGCTCCCATTGAGCATTGTTCGCGCAAACCGGAAGCCCCTTCACTGTATATGGTTGCATACACGCTGGCAAGGGATGGTTTGGTTATAATCGATTGATGCCGAAATAGATCTAGCAGCGGTGTTCCGTATACTCATTAGCAATTAGGTAACCGGACTGAACATCAGTGCGTTGCATGAAGAAGCCCTGACCAGCTCGGTCAGGGCTTTTCGCTTATTCTTTGGTCTCCAACCGCCATTTCTGCCGATCCAGCGCCGAATCTTGAGCGTTCAACGTCAAGCCATCCCCGGTCTCGGCCGCTTCGAGCGCTTTGCCGTTATGGGCCGAGACGATGCTCACCGCGCCGTCCTCGTGCCGGCGAACGAGCCAGCGCTGATTGTCGAAGCCTAAGTACGCGTAGAGCTGGATTTTGTTCTGACCAACATCCAGATCGAGCGCTTGGCCTTCCGGCGTACGAATCGAAAAGGAGCCCTGATCGTCGCCCGTCGGCACGAGCACCCAAGTCTGGCCGCTTGCGCCGACCTCGGCATCCTGGATAGCAACAGGCTCTCCGTTTCGCGATACCGCGGCGTAGAGAAGCTTGCCGACTCCGGCATTCGCAATGCTGACGCGCTGCAGGTTCGCAGGCCGCAGGTCGGTTGCGTACACGTCCTGGTAATACGCCTGACCGCCGAATGCGTTCACGCCGAAATACCCCTCCGAGAACGTCCCGTCCTTCAGGTCGATGATTGGGGCATCATCCACGTATACTTGCAGTCGCGGCCCTTCCGCCACAATCTTCACGCGGTACGTCCGACCCGGCTGCACGAAGGCCGGCACCTTCGCGAGCACCTGCCGGTCGGCGAACGCGCCGTCCGACTTGTAGAACAATCGGAACGCCTTCATGTTCGGATCGAGGTTGAAATAGTACCCGCTGCGTCCGTCCCGGCTCGCGCGGAACAGCAGCGAGCCTGCTCCGCCGGTCTCGCCGAGCCGCATGTTCGCCTCGTAGGTGAAATCTCCCGCCTGCTCCTGCGCCATATAATTGGCGTCGCTGCCATAGCTGCCCCGGATGCCGTACGCCGTCTCGATCCATCCGGACGCAGACAGATCAGCTTGCCAACCTGTCAGATTCGTGCGAAACTCGCCATCCGATACCAGCACCGGCACGCTTGCCGACGTCTTGCCGTTCGGTGTCGAGACCGTGACGAACGCCTCGCCTACGCCAGCCGCCAGAATGACCGCCTGCTTATTATCCGCTGCATCGATCCGTACGACGGCTGGGTTGGAAGAGCGCCATCGAAGCGGCTGCGCGCCGCCCCGCTTGCCGCCGTCGATCGCCGCACGCAGCGTCTGACCGCTCCCGAGGCTCAGCTCGCGGACGGCGGTGTCCATCATAACCCGGGCCGATTCGTCCGCCGCTGTGCGCCATACATTGGACAGCGCGTACACCTTCAAGGACACCACGTTCACGCTGCCTCCTTTGGCGTAGAAGCGCATGCCGCGGCTTGCGGGGTCCGGGAAGATCAGGTCGCTGAAGACGACCGTGCCATCGCCGGCGAACAGTTCGACCGACGACTCATCCACGAAGATGCGCAGCTTGACGCGGCCGTTGCTTGGCGCAAGCGGCGCCTCGTGCCGGGTGGAGAACAGATTCGAGAAGTCGGTCACGCCGGAGGCCGAACGGTCGACGATCATCCGCGCGCCTGCGACGTCATAAGCCAAGTCGGTATGCTCCTCGGCGCCCTCGCGAAGGCGGAATCCGAATTCCTGCACGCCGCTTCCCGACGGAATGGCGATCTCGGCTTCGATCTCGTAGGCTCCGCTCGTCAGCCCCTCCAGCAAATTCGCGCTACTCGGACGAACTTCGCGGTTTACCGCCGAATAGATTTCGCTTCGCAGCGATTGCAGCTCCTTGACCGGCGCCTGCGCTAGCCGCAGCCCTTCGTTCGTCCGTTTGAGCGTCACCTCGCGCGGCAGCGAAATCTCGCCTTTCCAGCCCGCGGTCGGGAACGCGAACGGGTAGTCCCAGTTCGTCATCCAAGCGACCATGACCCGGCGATCGTTCGGCAGTCCGGCGAAGGACATCGAAGCGTAGAATTCTTTGCCGTAGTCGGTGCGAAGCACGCTGCCAGCCGGGTTGTCGTTGACGAATTTGCCTTCAGGCGTCAATGTACCGACGAAATATTCGGCGTCCGAGCCTTGCGTCTTCGGATTGGCGCCGGTGCTGATCATGAGCACCCACTTGGTCTCTCCCGTCCCCTCGACCTTCATCGGGAACAAGTCCGGACATTCCCATACCCCGCCGCGGACGTAATTGCCGTAGCCGAAGTTATCGGTCAGACTCCAATCGAGCAGGTTGGTCGAGGTGAAGAATCGAACGTGATCGCCGCCCGAGACGACCATCACCCAGCGGTTGTTCGCCGCGTCGCGGACGACCTTCGGGTCGCGGAAGTCCCAGCCGCCTAGATCGTCGCCCTGCTTGCCTGGATTCTCGATAACGATCGGGCGCGTTGCCGGATAAACCCACGTCCGGCCCCGATCGGTGCTGGTGGCGATGCCGATTCGCTGGTTGCCGCCCGGCAGATCCGGATTGAACGACGTATAATATGCGATAAGACCTTTGCCGCCCGAGGCCGTGAATAACCCCGAAGCGTTGCTGTCGTCCGCGATAGCCGAGCCGGACCAGACATGCCCCTGATCGTTCCACGGCAGCGCGATCGGCAGCCGCTTCCAGTGCACGAGATCCGTGCTCACCGCGTGCGCCCACGTCCCGCCGTCTTGATGGAACAGATGATATTCTCCTTCGTAATAGACCAGCCCGTTCGGATCGCTGGCCGACCCGCGCGCCGGGCTGTAATGATAGGCCGACCGGAATGTCTCCGTGTAATAATTGGCCGCCGCCGTGATGTACATGTTCTGAAAATATGCGCTACCCGACGACACCGACAGGCCGGCTTGTCCGACGGCGTAACTGCCGTCGGTCACCGCCAACGCAGCTTCTGCGTAGCCATCGACATGCACCTGGATCCGGCTGCCGACCGCGCTGATCTCCACATGATGCCGTGCACCCGGCTGCGAAAGGAACGTGCGTGCCGAAGACGCGATGACCGTGCCGCTGGCCCGCTTCAGTTGGACGCGGACTTGTCCGTTCTCCCGGCGCAGCGCGACCGCATACCCCGTCAGCCCCTTCTCGTCGCTGCGGATGCGCAGCGACGCCTCTGCCGTATCCGAACCGAACGCAACGTCGCCTTCGTACACGAAGTCCCGGTGGCTGGCTCCGTAGATTTGAATGGCTTGCTGCGATGCGGTTCCCGTACCTTTGGCGCCTCGAAGATCCGGCTGCCATAAGCCGGCTCGATAAGCCGCCGTGCCGAGATTGCCGTTCAGCCCGCTCACGCGTACATTTTGGAACACCGCCGAACCGTCCCATACGTGCAAGCCGAGCAGGCCCGAGCGGTAAGCCGCGTCCTTCACGTCGATGATCGGCTTATAGCGGTCGCCCCAATAGACCTTGAGCGCGTCGCCTTCGGCCTTCACCTTCAGATGATAGATGCCTCCGGCCGCCAAGCTCGCCTGCCGCTCCTCGAACAGCCCGCCGCCGCGCGCGTCCTTCAGCCGAATCAGCCCGGCTTGCGGCACGAGCTGCAGCATGTAGGAGGACCAGCCGTCCCCATCCGAACGGAACACGAGCGTCGCGTCGGCCTTCATGTCCGTAATCTGCACGTCGGCTTCGTAGACGAAGTCGTCCGCGCGCGTAGCCGACAGCGCGATGACGTTCTCCTTCGGGTCGGAAGTCAGCACCAATCCCTGCGTCGTATCCTCCAGTCGGCCTTTCCCCTTGATGGTCCAGCCGGCCAAGTCGCTATTCGCTTTGGTTACGCTTACAAAAATAGACGTATCCTCCTCTGCCGTTTGATTGACGGCCGGCTCTTCCGCTGCCATAGCAACAGCCCCGAGCGGGGCCGAGCCGAGCAGCAGCGCAAAAGCCAGCAGCGCGGGCATTCCTTTGTTCCATGACATCCTTACGCACCCCTATTCGATGAATTAAGAAGGGCTCCGCCCCTTTGACCCCACATTTGTTGTTTCCTCCCCCTTCCCCCTCCGCCGAGGGGAACCAGAGGACTTCGCCCTCTGGACTCCCTTTTTCGTGCTGGCACGTTTGTTCGCGGTTGGCGGGTGGGTTCAAGCTGGCACGCTTTTGTCCTCGCGGACAAAGCTTCATGCGTGCGCTGCTCCCCCTTCCACCGCCGCCGCAATGCTGTCAGGTTAAGAAGGGCTCCGCCCCTTTTCGTGCTGGCACGTTTGTTCGCGGTCGGCGGGTTGCTTCGAGCTGGCACGCTTACTGCGCAGTGTTGTTTGTTCGCGTACGCCGCATTGCGGCAAGCCCTGCGCCTAGCCCGCTGCCCCGTTCAGCGCCGCAAGACCCAACGCCACCGCGCCGCGCAATCCCGCTTGCTGACCGAGTCCCGGCGGTACGATGTAGCCGTCGATATTCTCAAGAATCTCGCGAGCGCTCACATAGCCGTTCAGGTTGCGCTTCACTTCCGCGCGAATGAGCGGGAACAGCTGGGCCTGCTGCATGACGCCGCCGCCGAGAATGACCTTCTCCGGCGAGTTGAGCAGGACGGCGCCCGCGATCGACTGCCCGAGATAGAACGCTTCGATCGCCCAGGCCGGATGATCCGCCGGAAGCTCGTGTCCCTTCGCTCCCCAACGCGCCTCGATCGCAGGACCTGCCGCCATGCCCTCGAGGCAATCGCCATGATACGGACACCGACCAGCGTAATTATCGTCCGGATGGCGCCTTGGCAGCGTATGCCCCCCTTCGGGATGAATCATCCCGTGCACGAGCCGGCCTTCCGCATAGACGCCGATGCCGATGCCCGTGCCGACCGTGTAATACAAGCAGCTGTTCAAGCCGCGGGCCGCGCCCCACGTCGCTTCGCCGAGCGCCGCCGCGTTCACGTCGGTGTCCCAGCCGCACGGCACGCCGAATTCGCGCCGCAGCGCGCCGAGCAGGTCGACATTCGACCAGCCCGGCTTCGGCGTCGTGGTGACATAGCCATAGGTCGGGCTCCCGGGCCGAAGATCGATCGGCCCGAAGGAGCCGACGCCGATGGCGTCGATGCCTTTATCCTTGAAATAAGCGATCGCCTGGCCGAGCGTCTGCTCGGGCCCTTCCGTCGGAAAGCTTATAGAGTCTTCGATCTCGCCCCTCTCGCTGCCGATGCCGCAGACGAACTTCGTGCCGCCTGCTTCGATTGCGCCGATACGCATCATATGTCCGCCGCCTCCCTTCAAGCTCCAGCCGATCCGCCAGTTGGCGGCTTCAGCGCATAGACGGACAGGGAAGCGAAGATAAGACCATCGTCTCCGGTCACCGAGAGACCTGCGGCAGCGGCGTTCGGATAGATCAGGTCGGTCAAGACCGCCTGCCCGCCATTCGCGAACGCTTCAACGGACGAGCGATCCACGAGTATCGTCAAGTCGTGCGAGACGCCCGCCGCGCGTCCGGCCGTAAGCTTCGCCGCATGCCGCCCGCCGAATTGCTCATGAAATCCGCTCAAGCCGGAATTCGACCGGTCCACGTACACTTCACCAAGAGAAGCATCCACGCCGACGACCGTCTCTTCGCCGCCTCCGGCTCTCACCTGGAACGCGAAGGAGGAGCCTTGCGCCGCCTCCGCCCGCAGTTCATAGCTATCGAGCCGAAGTCCCACGAGTGCCGCTTGCGCTTGAGCAAGCGTTGCATCCTGCAATGCAACCAGCGGCACGCGCGCGGCAGCCAGCTCGCGAACCGGCTGCTGCGCCAGTGCGGCGCTGCCGTCCGCAAGCGTGCGAAGCGAGAGCTCTCTGGCCACCGTCATTGCGCCGCGGAATCCTTCGGTCGGGGTCAAGTTGGCGTATTTCCAATTGCTCATCCATCCGATGAACAACCTTCTTCCGTCTTCGGCCGGCACGTCGGACCAGCTGACGCCCGCGTAGTTATCCCGCCCGTAATCCAACCAGCGCGCCGTCTGCGAATGCGGGTCCGGCACGAACGTCTCGCCGTCGAAATCCCCGGTGAAATACTGCGTGCGCGAGCCTTCCGGATAGTCCGGGCTATCGCCGATGCTCACGAGCATGACCCACTTCCGCCTCGAATCGTCGCCGTCCACCGGCAGCGGGAACAAATCCGGACATTCCCACACCCCGCCGTGGAATCCGATTCCCTCCCCGAACTCGCTCGCCAGCGTCCACGATTTCAGATCCGGCGAATGATACAGACACACCGATTGGCCGCAGGCGACGATCATGACCCAGCGTCCCTTCTCCGCGTGCCAGAACACCTTAGGATCGCGGAAATCGACGAAGGACGCGTGCGTCAGCACCGGATTGCCCGCGTATTTGGTCCAAGTGCGCCCCGCGTCCTTGCTATAAGCAAGGCTCTGCGTCTGCAAGGCGGCTTGACCTTCCCGCTCCAGATGGTGCGTGAAGATCGCGACCAGCCCAGGCTCCTCATCGAAGAAGCCCGTCGTATTCTGCCCATCCACCACCGCGCTGCCGGAGAAAATCATGCCCAGCTCATCCGGCGCGAGCGCGATCGGAAGCTCCTCCCATGTGATCAAATCCTTGCTGACCGCGTGGCCCCAATGCATAGGACCCCACTTCATCCCGCTAGGGTGATGCTGGTAGAACAGATGGTATTCCCCTCGGAAATACACCATCCCATTCGGATCGTTCATCCACTTCTCGCGCGGCGAGAAATGATAGACGCCTCTGTAATCATGCTGCATCATCGTAGACATGCATGCCTCTCTCCTTTGTTCTTCTCTATATGCGCCTTCGGCAGCGGCGCTACCCGGTTCCGTTTATAGGCCGCCTATATAAGTTGAACTTGTGCATCTAACAAAAGAGCGGAGCAAGAGAGATGAATCTGAAGAAACCGAGAGCTTTCCGCAAGAAAGCTGCATCGGAAGCATAAGCTAGTGGTCGCCTTTGTGAACAGAATCCATCTACAGCTTCTTGAATCAAGGAATCCGTGAACAACAGCGATCGAAAGATCATCACTCTTGCGTAGCAATCTTTGTTGAATAATTCGTTCAACTTATATAGAGCAGCAGCCAATCAGCCGTCGTTACTTCTGCGTCGCCCGGTCGTAGCCGGCCTGCTTGATCTCCAGCCATTTCGGCAGACCCAGGCGGTCCAGCTCCTTCAGGTACTCCTCCCACTGCTCGTCGATCTTGCCGTTCTGGTACCATTCGGTGCGCATGCGCAGCACGTAGGCGAATAGATCCGTCTCGATCGTCGTCAGGGCGTCCAGCTCATCGATCGAATTGAACACGCTCGGCATGACGTTGTCCGCTTTCATGTGCGGCACCATGATCTCCTTGACGATGCGCAGTCTCTCCTTCGCGTCGTCCGGCACGGTTGTATACTTGCCATAGTAGCTGTCCAGAATAGCGAGCGGACCTGCCACGCTCGTCTTCTCCCGCAGCTCGACCGGCGCTGTGCCGTTCAGCGGCAGATGCTTCAAGGAATTGCTCGCTTCGTCGTATTCGAAAATGTTCTGCTGCGTCTCGTCGCCGTAGGTGCCCCAGTTGTTCTGCACGGATTGGATCGGGTCGTACATTTGGTCGATCCACTTGGCCGTCGCCTCCAGGTTCTTGTTGGTGCTCGTCACGACGGTCCGGCCGCGATGGAAGCCAAGCGCGTTCGTGCGGGTGACGTTGATCTCGCCGCTCGGGCCGGCAATCGGAGGCATGACGTCGTAGCTGTCGTTGGCGCCGGTAATATTGCTCTTGTCCCAGGAGAAATAAAGGCCGTATTTCTGATCCTTGCCCTTGGCCAAATACGTGCTCCAATCCTGCGTGTACGCCTCTACGTCGATGAGCCCTTCCTTATACAGCTCGTGGATGTACTTCACCGCGTTCTTGTAGCCTTCCTCGGCCGGCGTGAAGACGACCTTGCCGTCGTTCGTGACGACCGCGTGGTCCGGGTTCTCGCCCAGGCCGAACGAGGCGAACAGGAAGGCGAGATCCTCGGCGCCCGGCTTGTTGATGAAGGAGAGCGGAATTTCGTCCGCCTGGCCGTTGCCGTTCGGGTCCTGCGTCTTGAAGGCGATGAGCGCCTGCTTCAGCTCTTCCGTCGTCTTCGGCATCGCAAGGCCGAGCTTCTTCAGCCACTCGACGTTAATCCATGGCACCGCGTCTACCGCCTGGATCCGTTCCTTGCCGCTGCCGAGCTCTTCGATCCAAGGGAAAGCATAGATGTTGCCGTCCGGCGCGGTCATCATCGACTTGTACTCGGGCGCTTCTTCCAATACTTTCTTCAGGTTCGGCATCTGCGTCTCAATTAATTCGTTCAGCGGAATGATCGCCCCGTCCTTGGCCAGCTTGAGCAGCTCATAGTCGCCGTAGCCGGCGTCGAAGATGGCGTCGGGCAGATCGCCGCTCGCCATGGCGAGGTTGCGCTTCTCGGCGAACACGTCGCGAGTGAAGTTCTTCCAATTGACATGAACGTTCGTCTTCTCCTCGAGCCGCTTGAAGATGAGCTTCTCGTTCGGATCGGCCGGCGCGAGCGGCGAGCTCTGCGTCATGATGTTCAGCGTCACTTTGCCGCTGCTTGCGTCCTGATTCGGACTTGCGGCGCCCTCGCTGCCTCCATCGCCGCCCCCATTGCTGCAGGCGGACAGCAGAAGCGCGGAGACGAGCACGGTGGCGGAGACGGTTTTCAAAGCGGCTTGCGGTTGTCTGGTCTTGTTCATCGGTTTGACCTCCCATTTTATCGCTGAGATGAAGCATTTATGTGCAGCCGATCGCTATTTAAGCGAACCGACCATGACACCTTTCTCGAAGTACTTCTGGAAGAACGGGTACATGACGAGCAGCGGCAGACTGGAGATGACGATCGCCGCGTATTTGATCATCTCGGACAGCCGCTTCATCTCCGCCATCGCCAGCTGGTCGCCGATCATGCCGGGATCGACCTGATTCTGGATGAGAATGGAACGCAGCACGAGCTGCAGCGGATGCAAGCTGGCGTTGTCCAGATAGATCATCGCATCGAAATAGGAGTTCCACTGGCCGACGAACGCGTACAGCGCCAGCACGAAAATAATCGGCTTCGAGAGCGGCAGCACGATGCTAGCGAACACTTTCCACTCGGAAGCTCCGTCCACGTAAGCCGCTTCCTTCAGCTCGAAGGGCACCCCGCGGAAGAACGTCCGGGCCAAAATGATGTTCCACACGTTCACCGCCCCCGGAATGACGACAGCCCAAATCGTGTCGATCATGCCGAGCTTCTTGACGAGCAGGTAGGTCGGCACGAGGCCCCCGCCGAAGAACAGCGTGATCAGGAAGAGCGTCATGAAGATTTTCCTGCCCTTCAGCCGGTCGTCGGCCATGGCATAGCCGGCGCATACCGACAGGAACACGGTCGTCAGCGAGAACAAGACCGAGTAGAGGACGGCGTTGCCGAAGCCGCGCACCATCGCCGGGTTCGCGAGGATTTTCTCGTAGCCGTCCAGCGTCCAGTCCGACACCTTGAACGACAGGCCGCGGCTGAGCAGCACGGACGGGTCCATGAACGACGCGACGACGATATACAGAAGCGGCAGCACGACGACGAGAACGGCGAGCGTCAGCAGAATGCCGTTCAAGGCGAGCAGGAAGCGGTCCAGTCCGGTTGGTTTGACGTACATGTGTGGTTGCTCCTCTCTAATAAAGTCCTTCGCCCTCGTTCAGCTTCTTCACGACGAGATTCACCGTGATGAGCAGCAGGACGTTGATGACGGAATTGAACAGCCCCACGGCCGCGGAATACGAGTAGTCCCCCGCTTGCAGGCCGATTTTGTACACGTAGGTCGGAATAATCTCGGAGGTGGGCAAGTTCATCGCCGTCTGCATCAGGTAAGCCTTTTCAAAACCGATCGACATAATGCCGCCGGCCGCCAAAATGAAGACGATAGCCATGATCGGACGAATGGTCGGCAGATCGATATGGCGGATGCGCTGCAGCAGATTGGCCCCATCAAGACTGGCCGCATTGTGGAGCTCCGGATCCACATTGGCGAGCGCCGCCACGTAGATGATCGATGCCCATCCGGCACCGGTCCAGATGTCGGAGAGGATGTAGATCCACCGGAAATACTCGGCCTTCAGCATGAACATGACCGGCTCGCCCGTCGCCCAGACGATAAGCTGATTGATCGGACCCGTCGGCGAAAGGAAGATGAACAGCATCCCGACGATGACGACGACGGAGATGAAGTTCGGCGCGTACAGGAACAGCTGGATGTTCTTCTTCACGGCCGCCCTGCGCACCTGATTGAGCATAAGCGCCAGCAGAATCGGCACCGGGAAACCGAGCAGGAGCCCGTAGGCGCTTAATTTCAGCGTGTTGAGCAGAATGAGTTCGAAATTAGGCGAAGACAGGAATTTGTCGAAGTGCTTGAAGCCGACCCATTCGCTGCCCATGATGCCTTTGATCGGGCTGAAATCCTTGAATGCGATGACCGCGCCGTACATTGGACCGTATTTGAAAATAAGCGTCAGGATAAGCGCGGGCGCCAGCAGCACGTACAGCACATAATGCTTCTTCAAATAATCGAATCCGCTCTGCCTGTCGGCCCTTTCCGCAGCCTTCTTGCCTTCCATTGCCTGTACTGAATGTTGCATCTTGTATCTTTGACCCTCCTTATTTTTACATTTGTAAACAGTAAGGGCTTTCAATTACGGTCTCCCAACTGTTTCTGCTGCTGATTCCACTATCAATTTAGCATCGCATTGTGCATTCGTCAACATATTTTGTAAAATTTATTGTGTTCATATGACAATTAATATTCGACAAATAAAGATAATATAGTTTACATTTGCACACTTCATTTGAATTCTTCCGTGCATTTTAAGGGTTTATGAAGCCAGACTGTCACCAAACTGCCTATTATTTAAGGGCAATTCGATGTGACGAGGTAGATTTTCCCTATTCTTTTGTAAACCTCCGTGACAACCACGCAAATGTAATTGTGCATTTGTAAAACCTGCATTGATATTTTTCACAAACTGATATACATTTGTAGAAGAAAAGCATAGAGAAACTTGAGGTGAACCGATGGCGAAGGAACGCGTGACGATACAAGACATCGCCGATGCGCTGGGGATCTCGCGCAATACCGCCTCCAAGGCGCTGAACGGGAGCGGCGGCATCCCGGACGAGACGCGAAGCAAAGTGATCAAGAAAGCAGTCGAATTGAAATATAAACAGTTCGCTTATATGGACGGCGAGAACCTGCTGCCTCGCACGCCGGGCAACATCGCGTTATTAACGGCCAACCTGCCGAACACGTCCCACTTCGGCTCTGCTTTAATTAGCGGGCTGGAGAAGCGGATTAGCGCCGAGGGCTATAATTTGTCCATCCATATCATCCGGGACATCGAGCTGCGCAGCCTGTCCTTGCCGAATAACTTCGACGCCTCGAACGTCGACGGCATCATCTGCATCGAGCTGTTCGACTTGGCCTACAGTCAGGTCATTACGGATCTGAGCATCCCGACGCTGTTCATCGACTGCTCGGCATCCGTCAGCTACCCCGACTTCCAAGCCGATGTGCTGCTGATGGAGAACGAGCACAGCACGTACAGCCTCGTCAAGAAGCTGATCGACGGCGGGTACGGCAGCGTCGGGTTCGTCGGCGATTTCAACCATTGCCGCAGCTTCCGCGAACGGTGGGTGGGCTTCAACCGCGCTTTGGCCGATGCCGGCATCAACTTGAATGCCGGCCAATGCATTACGGGCGAGGATCGGTATTACGGGCAGCCCGGCTGGCTGGACGAGCAGTTGGGCGAGATGGCGCAGCTGCCGGCCGCGTTCGTGTGCGCGAACGATTTTCTCGCCGTTAATTTGATGAAGGCGCTCAAGAACCGCGGCGTGCGCATTCCCGGCGACGTCGCCGTGTGCGGCTTCGACAACAGCCCGGAATCCGACATCGTGGAACCGCACTTGACGACGGTCCATATTTATCGCAGCGAGATGGGCATTAAGGGTGCCGAAATGCTGCTCTCGCGCATCGCCGACCCCGAGCAGCCGTATCAGGTGTCGCATATTTACACGAAACCGGTTATTCGGGCATCGACGCCGAATATCGGGTGAGCGGAGAAGGTTATCCGGAACGTTCGACCCGCATAGCAAAGCCCTGCCGACGCGCTTGCGGCAGGGCTTCTGATCGTTCCACCTGATATCGGCGATCGCGGCGTTTTTCCCCAAAGACTTGATTTATCGCGATGACTAAGTACAATAGTTGTATGACTACTCAAAAAACGGCAGATGACGAACTCCGAGTCAAAATCTTCAAGGCATTGGCCGACGAAACCAGACTAGACATCATACGAGCGCTATATGCCGGCAAGAGCGAGATGAATTGCGGCGAAATCGGCGACATTCGCGATACGACGAAATCGAACACGTCGTATCACCTGCGCATGTTGAAGGAGGCGAGATTGATCCAAGTACGAAAAGAAGCGCAATCGAAGTACATGCGCATCGATGCAGAGACGTTTCAAACTTACTTGCCGGGATTTCTGGATACGTTGTAGAAGGAAGTCTCTTTTTTTGTTCATTAGTTCAATTGTTTTTGAACTATACAACAAAACGAAAGGGTGATGACCATGTTTCGATTAACCGCCTTATTCTTCCTCGTCATGTTCGTGATCGGCACGGATACGTTCTTAATTTCTCCGCTCATTCCTACGCTGCAAGCGTTGTTTCATATCCCGACCGCGTATTCCGGGTGGATGGTGGGAGCCTATGCATTAGGCTATGCCTTATTCGCGCTAATTGCCGGCCCCCTCTCCGATGGCTGGAACCGCAAAAAAGTCATGTTCTTCGGCATGGTCGGTTTCTCGGTTTCCACCGCTCTATGCGGATTCGCCACCGGGTTTTGGTCGATGTTCCTATTCCGTTTGTTAGCGGGCGTGAGCGCGGCATTCGCGGCGCCTCAAGTGTGGGCTTCGATCCCGGCTCTCATTCCAGCGCCCCGCATCGCCCAAGTATCCGGAATCGTAATGGCTGGGTTAGCCGCTTCCCAAGCTTTCGGCATCCCGCTCGGAAGTCTGCTTGCCTCCACCCATTGGTCTTATCCTTTCTTTACGATCGGAGCCTGTTCATTGGCCGTGGCGGCGTTCATCTCCTATGCGTTGCCCGACATGAAACCGAATCTTGACCCTGCTGCCAGAACTCCGATTTTCAGTCGATATCTCCCGCTGCTCCAGAGCCGAATCGCGAGAAGAGCATTCCTCGCCCATTTCTTGTTTCAATGCGGATTTTTCGCCGCCTTTTCCTTCATCGGGAAATGGGTGACGGACCGCTTTCACCTTTCCGTCGATCAAGCGGGCTATGTGATGTTTTTTCTTGGTCTTGGGAATATCGTCGGCAGCTTGGGCGGCGCCTATGCGGTTAAGACGTTCAACCGTTTCCGTACGCTCGCCGCGGGCTTCCTGGTCGCTATCGTTTGTTTTATCGCGCTGCCTCACTTGCCGTCGGTCGCGGCTTTCGAAGGGGTATATTTCTTCATCTTCGTACATATGGGCATCGCGTTCCCGCTCATATTGGGTCTCTTGAACGCCTTAAATCCGACGATCCGCGGCACGATCTCCAGCTTGGCCAACTCGATTATGTATGCCGCGACAACGCTCGGCGCTTGGCTCGCGGGCTTGATGTACGCGACGTTTAACGGTTTCGCCGCCGTCGGCTTGTTTGCCGCGGTTTGCTTTGCCGGTTCACTGGCCGCTTTTGTATCCAGCGGTTTGTTAACCCGCCGGGCGGGCGAAAAAGCTTGAAGACGGCGCTGCAACGGCGCATGCGCTAACATGCGTCCATCGATATGACAAAGGGAGCAGGTCCTGCCGAACGCGGCAGCTGCTCCCTCATGCGAGAAGACAACGGACGGATTACGATCGCGATTCAGCGTTTCTTCTTCGTTTATACAGCCATATCCCGCTTATCCCCGTCAATGCGATCGCGAGAATGCCTTCCGGGCTCGGCATGGCGATGACGGCGAATTCCTCGTGGACGAGAATGAATTTCTTCAGAATTAACGGATCGATGAAGGCATTGCCCGCCGCGTGCATCAAGACGGCCGGCCAGACGCTGCGGGTCATCAGCAGCAGCTCGCCGTACAGAACGGCCATCGCGATGACGCCGAGCATCATGCGAGGGATGTACGTGATCATGCTCTCCGTGGTGTCCACGAATAGGAACAAATAAGGAAAATGCCACGCTCCCCATATGACCCCGACGGCGATATGGACGAGAAAGCGATTGTACCCGAGGGAGAACAATCTCGGCGCCAGATAGCCCCGCCATGCGAATTCCTCGAAAATATTCTTGATCAGGCTCGGCAGAAGCGCCATGCCGAATGCCGCCAAATACGAGGACGACGACGAAGGCGCATCCACCCACCCGCTTCCCAAGCCGATGCCGACGATGACCGTCGCTAACAAAGGAAAGAATAGAATGCTGAACAGGTAGGGAAACCCGTTTCCTTTGAAACGAGGCTTCAGACCAAAGTCCTGCCACCCGTCTCCCGCCCAGACGCGCAGAACGACCATGCATAGCAGCGGCGAAACAAGCCAAATCAGCTGCCCGAGACTTCCGTTCTCATCCCTGCCGACCAGCATATCCACCAGCCGTCCGATCCATCCGCAGCTCAGCGCCACGATCGAGAAAATGACCGCGTTGCGCAACGCCTTGCTCTCCCGCGCCTTCAAGGCTCCAGCTCCTCTTCGATTCGATTGAGATACTTCCCGTACCAGTCCTTCAAGAACGCATAATACGCCGAACCGAATTCCAGCGTATCCAGCCTGCTCTTCACCTTCGGATCATGCAGCAGCGCTTCGTTCTGCCGGAGATGCTCTGCATTCCGCTGTTGAAACATGCTCAGCATACCCTCGACCTGCTCGATTTCTCGCAGATATGCTTCGACAAGCTCGCGCTGCTTGGCGCTTTCGACATAGTTGAAGAAGAACATTTTGACCAGCGCGGGATCTCTTGGCTTCTCCAAATCAATCGGCTCGCCGGCCCAGCGCAAGAACGCCTTCTCTCCTTCCTCCGTAATCGAGAACGTCTTCTTGATCCTAGCCCCCCGACGCTCCTCCGTAATCCGGACGTGCCCATGCTCGGCGAGCTTCTTCAAGGCCGGTTGGATGCTGCCTTGGCTGGAATTGTAGAAGAATCCGGTACTGGATTCCATGCTCTTCTTCAGGTCGTAGGAAGACTTATCGCCGTCGAGCAATAAGCCCAGAATGATTTTGTCTTGCAAAGTGTACTCCTCCATTGCCATATGTGTCTTATAGATATGTCGTCTAGAAATATTCGTTATAGCCAAGATACCATCTCCGCGCCAACTTGTAAACAATTGGAACAATCGCTCTCAAAATATGGTATCGTACTCGTGAGGCGGGTACACGCCCAAACGCGGATCGAGCCGCGAATTAGGAGACGAGAAGGGGTGCACGCATGACTTACGACAACGCCAAAACAATAATTGAACGCTATCTCGAGGCTTACAACGCGTTCGATATCGAGGGGATGCTTGACCTGCTGCATGAGGGGATCGTATTCCGCAACGTCGTGAGCGGCGAAGCGAACATGGAGACGCAAGGAATCCGCGACTTTCGCAAGTTGGCCGAGCAATCGGCGGCGTTATTCGCCAGCCGTTGTCAGCAAGCGCTCCATTATCGCGATACCCCTGACGGCATAGAGGTCGAGATCGATTACGCGGCCGTGTTGGCGGCGGATTTGCCGAACGGATTACGGGCAGGAGAGCAGCGGAAGCTCAAAGGAAAGTCCGTATTCGGCATTAGCGAGGGCAAAATCGTGCGGATCGAAGATTACAGTTAAGACGATGACATGGATGGAGGCAAGGGAACCTAAAATCCCCTTGGCGTGGAAGCTCGCATTCGGTTTAAAGCTCGCGTTCGACTTTGCTTTATCCGCCGTTTTTTATGTCGAACAATCGATCGCGCCCTTTTGGAAACTCGTTCTTGTCGTCCTGCTGCTCCTGCTGTTCCTTGGTATGAATTGGTACTATGTCCGCGGGAAGAACCGCCGGCGTTGGCTGCTTCACATCCTCCTCCTTGATTTCCTGGTGACCGCCGCATGCGGTTATGGTTATACGATCGGCGATTTTCCGAATCATCTCTTCATCGGCATCACCGCCCTCGCGATTCTCATGTTCATCCAACGCACGCGAATGCTCATCGCGACCTGCGTCCTGCTAATCGCCGTCTACGTCGCGACGATGGCGAGCGTAGACTGGTATTTGCACGATCAGCTCCAAGCCGCCGGCTACTTTGTTTCCGGCTCGTTCATTCTGTTCGCCGGGATCGTGAGCGCCGTCATCCAACACTATCAACGCGCCCGCGACGAGGCGAAGCAGCTATACGCCGAGTTAAAGCAATCTCATGAGCAGCTGCGGGAATACGCGCTCCAGACGGAGGAATGGGCGGCAACCCGGGAGCGCGTGCGCATCGCGCGGGATATTCACGATACGGTGGGCCATAAATTAACGGCCCTATTGGTGCAAATGCAGCTGGCGCGCAAGTTGAGCGAAAGGGATGCTTCGCGTAGTCGGGAAATCTACCTGACGTGCGAAGAGCTGATCAAGTCCTCCCTGCAGGAAGTCCGCCTGTCGGTAAGAGCCATCCGGGACGAACCCGCGGGGAACGACTCCCTGCCGGACAGCCTCGAGAAGCTGTGCGCGGAGTTCGCGAAATTCACCGGCGTGCAAACCGATTTTGAACTGAAGGGAGTGCCTCACGCGCTGCCCCGCAATCTTCAGTTGACGGCCTATCGCATCGTGCAGGAATCCCTGACGAACGCGCAGAAGCACGGCGGCGCCAAACATGCGAGCGTGTCGTTGGCCTATTCGGCGAGCGACCTCACGCTAAGCATTCGCAATGACGGCGCGATCCCCGAAGAGTTGACACCGGGTTTTGGTCTCGTCGGTTTGCAAGAAAGAGCGAAGGAGTGGAACGGGGCGATGCGTTTCGTCTTGGATCGAGACAACGGATTTGCCGTCGAAGGCGTATTCCCCTATGCCGCGGCGGAAAGGGAGCGTGCCTCGCAATGAAAGTTTTGATTGTGGATGACCAACGGCTCATGCGAGAAGGGTTGGCCTCGCTCATCGGTCTTGAGCCCGATATGGACGTGGTCGGGACGGCGGTTGACGGCAGAGATGCCTATACGAAGACGCTGGAGCTGCGGCCTGACGTCGTGCTGATGGATATTCGCATGCCGGGCATGGACGGCATTGAAGGAGCCCGGCTGATCTTCAACCATTTGCCGGAGACGAAGATTCTGATTCTCACCACCTTCGACGACGCGGAATTAATTCTGCGGGCGTTGGAGGAAGGCGTCCATGGCTATTTGTTGAAGGATATGCCGTCCGAGGCGATCGTCAGCGCGATTCATTCCGTTTATAACGGAGGGACGGTGCTTCAAGCCGATATTACGGCCATGCTGCTACGCGAGATGAAGAAGATGGAGGCATGGTCCAAGCCTGCGCCGACCACCCTCCTCGCGGGCGAATCGGCCGCTTTGGAGATGCTGACCGAACGCGAGAAAGAGATTCTCGCTTTACTGGGCCGGGGATTGAATAACAAAGAGATCGCAAGCTTGCTCGTCATCACGGAGGGCACGGCGAAAAACCACGTCTCCAACCTCATCGCCAAGCTTGGTTTGCGAGACCGTACGCAGGCCGCGCTCTTTTCCGTCCGTTCTCAGACCGCTTCCCTGTGAGGGCATGACTTTCGGCATAACCTATGCGATTCGTCATGCGATTGCGATCGCGCGTTCGGCCTTTCGCTTCGCGCATTCATGACTTTAAGCAGCTTTCCCGTATCCCGTTCTCCGCTAGAATTGAATTACGGCACAACCAAACGAGGATACGGGGGAGATGTTAACATGAAATCGATCAAAATCGCTTACTGGATCATCACGGCATGCACGCTCATCGGATTCGCCATCAGCGCATTCAACGAACTTGCGCATTCGCCCAAAACGTTCGTTGGAACGACCGAGCTGCTTGGCTATCCGGTCTACTTCCTGACGCTGCTAGGCGTCGCCAAGGTCATCGGCATTATCGTGCTGCTCGTTCCGAAATATTATCGGCTCAAGGAATGGGCCTATGCCGGCCTGACGATCGATTGCATCTCCGCCTTCTGGTCCCAATTGGCGGTCGGCAACCCAATGGGCGTCATCCAGCCTGTCGCGGTGCTCTTCTTCGTCCTGCTGTCCTATTACCTATTGCGGAAAATGGAGAGCGGTCTAGCCCAAAATCAGAGAAGCGGACTTGCGGCGTCCCGCGCGGAACACCACGTCGTCTGAGCAATCGCGTTCGGCAGACTGGAAATGATTGCGACCAATTCGAAATCAATGGCGGTCGACACCAAAGATCTGCAATAATATACTATAGCGTCTTTCTTCCCGGATGTAGGATATGAGAAGAACCGAAAGGGGTTTTCTCATGGACACTGCATCTTTTTTTATTTACTGCACGGTTGCGACGTTTACGCCGGGACCGACCAATATCGTCCTCTTATCCACCGTGCATCATTCCGGGGCGAGAACGGCCATGCGCTACGCCTACGGCGCCACGATAGGATTTGGCGTATTGCTCGGCCTCTCCGCGCTGCTCAATACGATTCTCGCCGCCTACATTCCCGCCATCCTCATGGGGATGCGGCTCATCGGCAGCGGTTATATGCTCTATCTAGCTTATCGGCTGTACAACATGAACGCCGCTCACTCCGCGACGCCTCATAACGCGACCTTCGGGTCGGGTTTCCTGATGCAGTTTTTGAATCCGAAGGTCGTCCTCTTCGCGTTGACGGTCATCCCGACGTTCTTCTCGCCGAACTTCGCCTCAAGCTCCGCGGTGGCGACCGGCGTCCTCGTTATTACGGGAATCGGATTCGCGGCCTTTGTCGCCTGGGTGCTGTTCGGTTCGATCTTCCGCTCGCTGCTGCTGAAGCATACGAAGCGCGTGAACATCATACTGGCTGGCTCGCTCGCGTATGCGGCCGCGATGATCTGGACCTAGCTTGAAGAGAGGAGCCTGTTGGCAATGGATGCGAATAAATTTATGTATCGGCAATCGGCGGGCGTCACGGCGCTGTCCGCGAGCATGACCGATTTCACCTATAAAAAGCACGCGCACCAGGAGTATGCCGTCGGCGTCACGCTGCGCGGCATTCAAGCGTATACGCTGGAGGGCAGCAAGCAATTATCGTATCCGAACGGCGTCATGCTCTTCAATCCGGAGCAGCCGCATGACGGCATGGCCCACGACCGGAGAGGCTTGGATTACGTCATGCTCTATATTCCGCCGGACTTGCTGCTGGAGGTCATGGAGCGACAGGAGATCGTCCGCTTCTCGAGCCCGATCGTGTACGATGCCGGACTCGAACAAAGCATTTTGGCCCTCTCGCATGCCATCTTGACCGGACAGGACGAGGCATTGTGCAGCGAACGTCTCGTCTCCCTGGCGGATCGACTCGCGCCAGCGACGCTTGCGACCGGCAAGAAGAAGGATCATGCAGCCATACGCAAAGCGAAGGACATGATTCACGCGAATCTGGAACAGGTGCTGAAGCTGGACGAAATCTGCGGCGAGCTGCAGCTCTCCAAGTTCCAGTTGATCCGCTTGTTCAAAGCCGATACCGGCATTTCGCCGTATCAATACTTTCTGAACGGCAAAGTCGAACGCGCGAAGCAGGTGATCGAACGCAGCCAAGACATCTACGCGGCGGTCGCCGCTTGCGGATTCGTGGATTTAACCCATTTGAACAAACACTTCAAGCGCGTCTACGGCATCACGGCGTTCGAGTATTTATCGCATTTGACGTAAAAGGCCAGGCCCTTTAGAACCCGCTTTTCCCCCTCCCCTTCCCCCTAGCCCAACGCTGTCAGGTTAAGAAGGGGCCCCGCCCCTTTGACCCCACTTTTGTTGCTCCTCCCCCTTACCCTCCGCCGCAATGCTGTCAGGTTAAGAAGGGCTCCGCCCCTTTGACCCCGCTTTTGTTGCCCCTCGCCCCTTCCCCCTCCGCCGAGGGGAACCAGAGGACTTCGCCCTCTGGACTCCCTTTTTCGTGCAGCCACAATGGTGCGCGGTCGGCGGGTCGGCTTGAGCTGGGCACGCTTTTGTCCTCGCGGACAAAGCTCCAGTGGGTTTTGAAATCTGTCCCAAGTCATAAGCCTGTCAACTATAGGCCATCGGTGGCTTCACCGGACGTTTTTCCTTAACCTAAAAGCATTGCCCCCTAGCCGAGGGGAACCATAGGACTTCAGCGTCTGCTGCCGAAGTCGTTTTACATTCGGAAAACATTCACCTCTGGACTCCCTCCTTCGTGCCAACACGATTTGTTCGCGGCGGGCGGTTCGAGCTTGGCACGCTTTTGTCCTTGCGGACAAAGCTCCAATCGCGCGTTGGTTCCCTCGTCCTCCTCCGCTATGGGAAACGAACGCTTGGCTTGCTTTTTTATTTGCACGGCAAACAGCCGCCTGAATCTTCCGGCGGCCGTTACTTTTTATATCATTCGTGCACGCGCTCCATGCCCGCCTCTACGCAAGACGGAAGGTTACGCTTAAGCGCCCATGCCTGCGAAAAGCTTAAAGTCCTCCGCCGCAAGCGGTCGCGAGAAGTAATACCCTTGAATCCAGTCGCACCCTTGGAGATGCAAATACTCATATTGCTCGCTCGTCTCTACGCCTTCCGCGATTACCTTCAGCTTCATGCTCGCCGCCATGGCCAGTATCGCGTTCACGATGGTGCGCTGTTCTTGATCGTCTGACAGATCGCGGATGAAAGGCTGCGCGATCTTGAGCGAATCGACCTGATACTGCTTCAGCACGCCAAGGGACGAGTAGCCGGTCCCGAAATCATCCATCGATATATGAAGCCCGCGCTGCTTCAGCGCCTTCAGCTTGAGAATCGCGTCTTCGCCCTCCCGGATGGCCAAGCTCTCGGTAATCTCCAGCACGAGATTGGAAGCATCAATGCCCGTCTCCTCGATGATCGCGACGAACCGTTCGACGAAATCGGGCTCTTCGATCTGGTGAGGAGAGACATTCACGGACAACAGCATATCGTGCAAGCCTCGCGCCCGCCATTCAACGTATTGCTCGCAGGCGCGCCGGAAGATCCATTCGCCGATCGGGATGATCAGGCCGGTCTCTTCCGCCAGCGGGATGAACTGCGCGGGCGACACCATCGGCTGTCCGGATGGCTGCCAGCGCACCAGCACCTCGGCGCCGACGAGCGCCTGCGTTCGCGCACAGATCTGCGGCTGGTAGTGGAGCAGCAGCTCGTTCTTCTCCATCGCCTGGCGGAGCATCTGCTCCAGCCGCATCTTCTTGGCGGTCCTCTCCGCCATCTCGGGCTGATAGAAGCAGTATTGGCTCAATCCCCGGCTCTTCGCCTTGATCAGCGCCATATGAGCGCTTCGCAGCAGCTGGGAGGATGAGCCGCCGTCATACGGCGCCCGAGCGATCCCGATGCTGGCGGTAATGCGCAGCTCCAGATTGCCTAGCGGGAACGGCGCCGAAAGAGCATAGATACAGGCTTTGGCCACCGCCTCGATCCCTTGATTCGAGACTCCGCCGTGGACCATTACAGCGAATTCGTCCCCGCCTTGCCTGGCGATGAGCAGCGAATCCGTGTCAACCAGGCTCTCCAGCCGGGATGCCGTCTCCTTGATGACCTCGTCGCCGATATGCAGTCCGTATGTATCGTTGACGTATTTAAACCGGTTCAAATCAATGAGCAGAATCGCGAATGGCCGCTCGGCTTGATAGCCTTCCGTCAGCTTCATCTCGAAGAAATTCCGGTTCGGCAGACGGGACAGCCCATCGTAATGCGCCAGAAATTCCGTCTCGGCGAGCATCCGCTCCTTCTGCCGAATCAGCGCTTCGTTCTCGAGGATGACCAAGATCTGTCGAATGAAGGTCAGCACGGCGATGAGCGAGCCGACGACAAGCAGCTCTTCCATCTCGTGCAGCCGTTCACGCTTGAAGAGCACGATGATGGCGAGCGCGAAGATGCTGGCGTACGGCGGCAGGATGAGCAGCCACTTATCCACCGCGATTCCCTCGGTTCGCGCGCCCGGGTAAGCCTGCTCCGCAACCGAATCCCCCCTTGCATAGAGCCCGGATACGCCGATGAACAGAAGCGCCGCGCTGTATACCGCGTTAACGGGACTGCCCGCCGAGTAATTCTGTTGGTTCACGATCATGCTCAGGTAATAGCAATCCGCCGCCCAGAAGCACGCCAGCCCCAAGCCGAGCAGAGCGAGCGTCCCGGCGGGGAAGCGGATGCGCTGCGAGTACAGGACTAACAGCAAAATACAGATCATCAGGAAATCCGCAACCGGGTAGAACGCGCTCACGATAATGACCGGCCAAGGCTGGCCGGCCAGCAGCGTATCGATATGGGGCTCCAGCACGAATTCCCACACGAACGTACCGAGCAGCAGAATCACGATGGAGCAGTCCAGCAAAAACCGGGTCCCGCGCGCGTAATGCCATTCCTTGACCAACAAATAACAGAACGCGACGATATACAATAATCCTTGAATGTTCCATAGGATGTCGATCGGATTCGGACTGGAAGGGACACCTCCGGCCAAGCGGTATAGAAGCCTGACCAGCCATGCCGAGGCATAGATGGCCGTCCCAATGCCCAGCAACCGCCAAAATACCTTGCGATGCGGCGCTTCGGCCCGTCCGCCCTGCAGCAGCATGAGGCTGGCCAAGCCCGGAGCGAACATATTCAACGCGATGTGCGCAAGCGAGCCCTCAGGCAATACGTACAACAGAGGCAGTTGTATCAGCATGAAGGCGATGCTGGCCAAGAGCCACGCGCGCGGGTTGCGAAATATGGATACCGGCAAATGAAGTTTCCCCTCTCTAGATTGCCTGATCTTGCTGTCCTATCGATAACTTCAACGCTTGGATCGCGGGCGAGCCGTACGTCCCGCGCAGCCATCCACGTTTTTCCTAATTCGACAAAATTCATGTTTGTTCGACTTCAATTCTACTATGATTATCGAATCGGTAGTAGGCCTATTTTTTGTGTTCCGGCAGCACAGTTAATATGCTGACCCCACCGGCTTGAAAACGCTTGCGCTTAAGCGCGCAAAATCGAGAACGTCGAGCGCCTAACGAATGACAACGACTATCGGACGAGATTATCCATATAATAATGAAAATGATATGGTAGGCAGGTTCTCCGATACACGCAACAAAGCAGCCGATCGTCAGATCGGCTGCTTCGTGATCGTTATCGAGGCATATCGGCCTCATGCCATCACTTATTCCGTTACTCTCCAGACTTGGCCGGCTCGATGTCCAGCACCATCAGCATGAGTACCGCGACTTCCGCGCGAGGCGGCTGTCAGCCTACCTCTTCCAGCATGTTCAAGAAGACTTTCATTGCCGCCCGGTCCGAATCGGTGCGCCACGCTTTCAGCTTCGATTCATTGCCGCTGAAATGCCATTCGATCGCTTGCCTTAGCTGCGACTGGTAATCGCGCTTGCCTGCCGCCTCCTGCTTCATAGCTTGTAGTTGCGCGAGCCAATTGGCCGGTGTCTGTCCGAAATTATGCTCCGGGTACAGCATTGCGAGCTCGAGCGCCGACTCGAAGCCGTCCGACAGCAACAGCTCGGCCGCGAGCAGGTTGCCGACGAAGCGGTGGCTGCCGTCCGCTTGGACGGAGGCGAGGAGCAGTTCCCGCGACTCGGCGTACTTCCCCTGCTCTAGCAGTCCGCTCGCATAAATCGCATCTTCATAGGAATGATCCTTATCCGGATTTCGCGCCACGTACGAAGCATAGTACTTCTCGGCCTCGGTCCAGTTGCGCGTTCGAGCTTCATAATCGAATAAACGAAACAAATAACGATCACTCGGCACGAGCGCATACAGCCGCTTCAAATAAGGTATCGTCGCTTCCTCGCCCGTTGCCGACCGTCCGTCCATGGAAGACTTCGCGTCGTACGAGCGCAGGATCATGCGCAAACTGTGCGTATCCTCGGGATTCGCTTCCGCCTCCTTCTTGTATGCGGTCAATGCTTCAGCGAACCGGTCCGCCAGCAGCAGACGGTCCGCTTCGGTCAGCGAACGACCGGGGAGCCGAAAGAACGGCAGCTCGCCGACGGTCTCCGCGTTCAACCGGTAGCCGTTGCTGCGGGAGATCATCGTGCCGTCCGCGCGGAACGCTTCGACGCTCCAGGAGAATTTTCCCTCCCGATAAGCGAAACCAAGAAGCGAGATCGGATCGGGGATCTGCTTACCTTTGGGCGTTCCGTCCACGGATTTGTACTGAATTCCGCCTCCGCTGGCTTCCAGCTCCGTTAGCGGTACATCCGCCCGATGGTCCTTGATTCGTCCGCGAATCAACGTGCCGGACGAGGAACCGTCGATATGAATATTACCGGACAACTCATAATAAGCCGCCCCGTCTACCGGCTCCCATTCAAAATGGACCGATTCGCCCGTAATCTCCTCGTTATTCACCGGCTCGACGATCGCGATCAACGGTTCAAGGGTAACGGAGCGACTCAGCGACTCCCCGCTCTTCACCTCGATCCATTCGTTCGCCCTGACCGCCCATGCCCACCCGTCAATCTGCTCATAGTCCAAGCCGATGAACAACTGATAATAACCGGGCAGAACATCGGGGAACACGAAATGTCCATGCGCATCGGTCAGCACCTGATAAGGCTCATCCTCCGTCACGCTGTGATTGACTGCCCCTTCTTGCCGTAAGTAGACGCCAATCTGTCCCAATGGCTTGCCGTCGCTTCGCTTAACCGTTCCCGACACGCTCGATAGCTCGATTCCGCCGCCTTGCTCGTACCGACTTGTCTCTAACTGTTCCGCCAATCGCTGCAGCGCTTCCAGCTGGAAACTCGCTTGATCGTTCTTGGCGCCGGCCGCGTCTGGCTTGAGCTGTTCGAGTTCCCGCTTATAGGCGGCCGTATCCGCCTTCACTTTGGCGATCGCCTCGTCGATGCTGCCTTTCCGCAGCAGCAGGGTGGCTTGAAGCTCGGTTAATTGCTGGAGCATCGTATAATTACGCGATTTCTCGTTGCTTGCAAGAACCTGATCCAATATCGCGGACGCTTCCTCATCGCGGCCCATGGACGTCAGCAGCTTGGCCTGATCGATTCCCAGCTGAGCGGATTGCCAGGAATCCGCTATCCGCCCCCTGACACGCTCGAGCACGTTAATCGCCAATTCGGGCTGGCGGTTCGCGTTATAATACATGACCAGCTGCTTCGCCGCCCGGGGCAAATAGCCATCCGCCGGACCGCTCTCCGCGTAGGCTTCGAGATAAGGCAGCTTCTCTTCCCAGGCGAGCTGCGGTTTCTTCGGTTCGGCAGAGCCCGTGGATTGCGACGTCCCCGGCCCGATACGGACATCGAACCCGTTAACAATCGAATCGCCGCCATCCTCTAGGATATAAGTGCGGATCAGCTCCCATTTGTCCTTTCCGTCCTTCGCATTGGCGAGCCGTGCAAGCAGCGTCTCCATCGCCGGAACGCCTCCCTGCTCGATCGTTTGCTCCGCCGCATAACGATTTAATGCAGGTTCGATTACGGTCAAATAACAAGAGAGCAAAATGACGGCACTCGCGGTGGCAAGAACAAGATGTTTGATTTTAATGCGAATCCGCAATCGAAGCCACCGCCCTCTCGTAATCGTCCTTCCAATACGTATTGCCGCCAACCTCGATCAACTGCCGCGGTTCATCGACCGCGAGCGGTTGTTCGGGCGCCGTCTTGTCGCGCGTAAGCAGCAGAGCGCCGATGAGAAGGATGCAGACCGCGGCCACGGGAATCAGCGGCAGCTCGATTTCTGTATTCCACCACGCATTCACACGCTGCTTCCAGCTGTTCCGCCGCAAGGCGCTTTGGAGGAACAGATCCGCGCTCGTGTAATGCAGGCCGTCAAGCTCTTCGTCCAACCGTTTCTTGATCTCCGCTTCCGTATGCTCCACTTGCTTATCCATCATGGCTGCTCCTCCTGATCCAGCTTCAATATTTGTTTCAATTGCGCTCGTCCGCGCGATAGTCTCGCTTTGACCGTGTTGATGTTAACCGCGAGCTGGCTCGAAATTTCGGCAACCGGCATTTCATGATAATAATAAAGCGTGATGACTTCCCGGTAAGTGTAATTCAGTTGATGAATCGCTTGACTGACGTGTCCGCTTCGCCATTCGTTAAAGAACATCTCCTCGGGTCCCGGCTCGCCGCTCTCGATGTGAAGACGCTTCTCCGCCAAAGTGGGGAAAATATGGCGCCAGTTCCACGTCCGCTGCTGCATGCGACAACGATTCATGACAATTCGCAGCAGCCAAGCGTGAAGTTTATCCGGGTGCTGCAGCTGGCCAATCTTCCGGTAGGCTTGCAAAAATGTATCTTGAACCGCTTCTTCCGCGGCTTGCCGATCCTTCGCGAGCAAATAGGCCGTACGCAGCAGTCCGTCCCCGTAGCGGTCCATTAACAGTCGAAGGACTGTTTCATCTTGTTCTTTCAAGCGAGCAACGACTTCCGCAGCTTCCAAGTACAGCCTCACCTCTCTCCTGTTCTAAAGATGCGTCTTGCCTCGAATAGGTTGCATCGTTCCAAACCTTCCTCTTCGCCGCACCTATCTTCGAAGTCTCGGTTGTTTTTGTTCCGTCCGTCATATTCCAATATGTGGTATTATTAAACTAAGTATCGTATTTTAGGTTAGGAGGGATGCGTTGAACCGCCATGTCTTTTATATACTTGTTTCCATCGGGTGTTTTATTTTCCCTCTCGCCATTTTGATATATGGGTATTGGGACGCCTATCAACCCAAGGTTGGCCCCGTAGGGGACGGCGAACCTAATCTTCCGACTTTCGCCCAGATCCTTCCGCTGGCCGCTATGCTGCTCCTCAGCCTCGTCAATATCCCCATTGCCATCATTCGTTACAAAGCATACAACAATTCTAAAGCTCAAGATGGGGAGAGCAAGGACAGGTGAAGGAGACGCGTTATAACGGATAAGGAATCCGGAACTCCAACGGGAGAGACCGGCCGGCATACTCCGGTTATCGTCCGGCGCATTTGATTTGAGAGGAAGATCACTACTTAACGTCAGGCAAACAGATTACGATGATGCCATCGCCCAGCCTGGTACATTCCGCAATCCAGAAGAAACCTTTCCGCTTCCTTTCGGGCATAATCAAGACATGAAATTCAACCAAAAGATTCCAGAGGAGAGGTTTGATTATGTCGATTAGTTTGAACCCGTATTTGAATTTCGATGGCAACACGAAGGAAGCGGTCTATTTCTATGAGAAAGCGCTAGGCGGCAAAGTGATGGGCATCATGCTGTTCGGCGACATGCCGGCGGACCCTGAACATCCGGTTACGGACGAGATGAAGGATCGGGTGATGCACGCGCATCTGAAAGTCGGCGACTTCGATCTCATGTTCTCCGACACGTTCCCGGGCATGCCGTTCCAAGCTGGCGGCGATACGGTGCAGATCGCAATCCACCCGACTGAAGAGGCGCAAGCAAGAGCCATCTTCGCCGCGCTGGAAGACGGCGGGCAAGTCGTCATGCCGCTGCAGCAGACGGAATGGAGCCCGCTCTACGGCATCGTGAAAGACAAATTCGGCGTGACGTTCCAAGTGAACATGCCAGCCGAGCAGCCTTGTGTAGAGTAGGGAGTCGACACGCAACAGCTGCAAACCAAGACCATCTTCGTTCAGACAACCGGAACCACGGGAGCAGGCCGACGCGCCGCTCCCTTATTCGATCTCATGGCGGTGAATCAATTTGGAATTAATCGACATCCATTCCGACAACGTTCACGAGCACGGCTTCTTCTGCATGAGAAGCAAGCCGAAATCCACGGGCTACCGGAAGAAGCTGGCGTGGCTGACGGAACGGTTCAAAGAAGGGCTGCATTTGAAAATGGTCGTCGACGAGGGACAGCCTAGAGGCTTCATCGAGTACATGCCGAGCGAGTATAACTGGAGGGGGATCTCGGGGGCCAACTACATCGTCATTCATTGCCTCTGGATCGTCGGGAAAGGAAAGGGAAAGGGCTACGGCTCCTCGCTCTTGCAAGCCTGCATCGCCCATGCAAAAGCGTTGAACAAATCGGGCGTTGCCATGGTGACCAGCTCGGAGACTTGGCTGTCCGACAAGGCCTTTTTCCTTAAACACGGATTTGCTTCGATCGATGCCGCGCCTCCCTCGTTCGAGTTAATCGTGAACCGGTTCGACGATCAGCCGCCTCCGGCTTTTAATCATGGCTGGGAGAAGCGGGCGGAAGCTTACGCCGAAGGGCTGACGGTAATCCGTGCCGATCAGTGTCCGTATTTCGAGGAAGCGGTCAACACGTTCCGCGAAGCGGCAGCCGAGCGCGGAATTCCCTTTACGCTCGTCGACATCGATCACTGCCAAGATGCGCAGCACGGCCCTTCCCCTTACGGCGTGTTCCATGTCCTCTTGAACGGATCGCTTCTGACGTATCATCCGATGAGCAAACGCGAGCTGCATAAGCGATTGGATGTTCATCTTCTCCAGCATGCGGGCAACTAAATAACGGTCTCATCCATAACGAACGCAAACAGCGGCAAGCCAAGGCGATGCTCATATTCCTGCTTGCGCGATACGCCGCTACGAATGACAAACGGATAAGAAGCTTGGCTGCGGTCGACCGCAGCCAAGCTTTTTTTTGCACGCAAGATCAGCGCCTTAAATCCGCTCTTGCTCGTCCTCTTCTTGCTTACCCGCAATCCGATCCAATCCGGTTAAGATGACCGACAGCGCATAGAGGATCAGCGCGGCGGAATAGCCGCCGATCAACCAGAGGAAAAAGCCTTTATCGATGTACACATTGCCGTAGTTTTGCTCGAATCCTTGATTGAGCGCTCCGATGACCCCGATGATTAGAATGATGGCCGCATGCCACTTGAGGAAGACGGCGAGCTTGCGATACGTGTCGATTGTCGTCCACTCCTTTCCCGAAGGCCACTTTAAAGTGCCTTCTTCTCACATTAAGATGCTTGCAGTATCGTGAAGTTAACGGATCCGGACCGTATTATCCCGCTGAAAGAAGGTCGTTGACGTGAACGAAACACTGCCCGAGCAAACGAAGAAATTCCTGGAGCAAATGTCCGGCTTACCGGCGCTGCATCGGATGACGCCCGAGGAAATCCGTAAGGTCATCATCGCGAATGCGATCTCCGAACGCTTCGAGCTGGCCGGCACGCAGGATGCCGAGCTCCAAGGACCGCACGGCCCGCTGACCGTGCGCATCTACCGCCCGACGAACAAGGAGAAGCTCCCAGTCATCGTCTTCTTCCATGGCGGCGGCTTCGTGTTTAACCGGATGAAGGATTACGATCCGATGTGCGGCAAGCTGGCGCACGCGACGGGACATGCGGTCGTGTCCGTGGATTATCGCCTGGCCCCGGAGTACAAGTTCCCGGTTCAGATCGAGGAAGCGCTCCATGCCACGCAGTGGGTGTACGAGAACGCCGGGACGCTCGGCTTCGACGCCGACAGGGTATCCGTCGCCGGCGAGAGCGTCGGCGGGAGTCTCGCCGCGATCGTGGCGCAGCAAGCGGTCAAGCGCGGATCGCCGCGGATCGCCCAGCAAATTCTGCTCTGCCCGGTGACGGACTGGTCCGGCCGCTACGAATCCAAGTCGACCTACGCTGCCGGATATTTCCTTGAGACCGCGCTGCTCGACTACTGCGCGGGCCACTATCTGCCTAGCGACGACGATCGCGCCAATCCGCTCGCCTCTCCCCTGCTCGGCGACGCTGAGGGTCTGCCTCCCGCGTTGGTCGTGACCGCCGAGCTGGATCCGCTCCGCGACGAAGGCGAGCTGTACGCCCGCAGGCTGGCCGAGAGCGGCGTTCGCATCAGCTGGAAGCGGTACCCCGGCATGATCCACCTGTTCTATGCGCTGACGGACGTATTCGACGACGGGCACGACGTCTATGCGCTCATCGCTCGCGAACTCGGCGCGCCGGATTAATCCGAATCCGAATTGGCCGCATCTGCGAGATCCGGCTCGGCGCCGTCCGCTGCATCCAGCCGGCCATCATATGCCCTCCTCGCCTGCAGGACCGAATCATAATGAGCTTCCGTCCACCGGTGAAGTATTCGCATCGGTTCGATCAGCGTAAGACCGAGCGTCGTGAGCGTATAATCCACGGTCTGCGGGACGGTCGGATAGACACATCGCTTCACCAAGCCATCCCGCTCCAGCTGGCGAAGCGTCTGGGTAAGCATCTTCTGCGTCACGCCTTCAATCCGTTTCTTCAGCTCGCTGTACCGCTTGCTTCCCTCTTCCAGCTCGTAGAAGACGAGGACGGTCCACTTGCTGGAGACAACCTCCAGCGCCCGCCGATAGTGGCATGGCGATTCGGGCTCATAGCCCGGTTGAGACGGATGGGGCATCGAACACGACCTCCGATCGTTGTGCATCTGCTTCGGTACCCATTATAATGCGGAATGGGAATGGAATATAGTGGATGATTGATACCGCCAGGAAGCAGCTTGCCGCAGGCAGGCTGCTTCTTCTTTTCGGCTGATCGGAATTGCCGAACCTGTAACCTTTTCGTGCAAAATATTGCTTGGCGAGGATATTTTCGCGCGTGGAATCGTGTACCTATTGGAGGTGATGGCATGGACGAATATGCGACCGGACGCACGGCGCGCGAATTCGCCGAGATCTACGATCGGCACATCGATCGGGTATACCGGATGTGCTTCATCTTGCTGCGCAATACGGCCGATGCGGACGACGCGGTCCAGTCGGTCTTCCTGAAGCTCTTCAAGCATGACAAGGCGTTCCGCGAACCCGAGCACGAGAAAGCCTGGCTGATCGTGACGACGAAGAATACGTGCAAAGATATGCTGAAAAGCTGGTGGCGCTCCCGACGGGTCGACCTGGACGTTCTACCCGAGAAAACGTATTGGGACCGGCATGACGAAGGGCAGCGGGACGTGCTCGAACGGCTGCTGCGGCTGCCGGAGAAATATAGAACCGTGCTGTACCTCTACTATGTCGAGGATTATTCGGTGCGGGAAATCGCGCAGCTGCTGGATCGCAAAGAGAGCACGCTGCAGACGCAGCTGGCGAAGGGACGCGAACGACTGAGAGCGGAATGGGGAGGGAAAACGATTGACGGGACACCGGATCAAGGAACAATTGGAATCGCTGAAGCCAAACGAGGCTCATAAGGAACGATTATTTCGCGGCATTATGGGCGCGGCCGAGTTCAATCCCTCGGGGAGACGGGAAAGGCGGTCCCGGAGACCGCTGCGATCCGCAATGCTGACGGCCGCGGCCATGATCTGCTTAATCACGACCACGGCTTACGCGGCGGCTTATATGGGGTTGGATGTCAAATGGCTGAACTTCCTTCGTCCGGCCGATAGCGGGCAAGCGGCTTATTTGGAGAATGGCGCTTACGTGGTCAATCAGCGGGTGACGAACGAGAATGGCACGCTCGACGTGAAGCAAGTCATCGGCGACAGCCATCTCATCTACGTGCTGATGGATTTTACCGCGCCGGAGGGTGTAGCGCTGAGCGCAGAGCGGTATCGGTTCGAAA
Organism: Paenibacillus aurantiacus; assembly: GCF_042431225.1. Lineage (NCBI taxonomy): Bacteria > Bacillati > Bacillota > Bacilli > Caryophanales > Paenibacillaceae > Paenibacillus > Paenibacillus aurantiacus. The sequence continues at coordinate 74,580 of NZ_JBHMDO010000038.1, forward strand.
CCGACCTGGACTTCGAAGCGCCTGGATCGTATAGTGCCGGAATCGGCTACGAGGTGCTGGACGATGGCCACCCGGATGACAATAAAATCAGTCTTGCTATGAGTTATCAGCTCACGAGGCAAGCGCCGATCGGCAGTCCCGTTACCTTGCGGGTTCGCGATTTGGAAGAGGCGGCTGCTCTTCCGGATGAATTCGAGACGATTGTGCCCGGCGAATGGGAAACCACGTTCATTCTAGATTATAAAGATCTGTCGACTACGCACGCGATACAACGGGAGATCCGACTATATAGCCATCTGGCGACCTTGACCTCCATATCTATTTCTCCCATTGCCGTAACCTTAAAGGTGGACAGTCCGCATCTCAGACAGATTAATGAGGCAGCGCATCTTGAACCGACGGAAATGGCGCCAAACGAATACACGGATCCCTACCCGATCACCATCCACTACAAAGACGGCACTTCGGACACGACAACCATCTGGGAGGGCACGATCGTAGGGGACTACGTAAGCGACACCCTGACGATCATCAAACCGTTCACCCCGATTCTCAATAGCAAAGAAATCGAGGCGGTTTCGTTCTTCGGCGCCTACATTCCGGTGAGCTAGGGCAAGCAGGGGGAGACGCACTACTTCAACACGTACTCGCTCTGATCCCCCATAAGCTGCTTTAAGAACGGAGCCATCAGCTCGTTCGAGACGGCAAGCGCCTCCTCCCGGGTCTTCGCCGGTCCCGCGAACATGAAGCCGTCCTCGCCGTTCCAGCCGCCGCCGGCCTTGTCGTCGGCGCCGGCTTCTTTCGTGTGGCGCAGAAGCGTTAACGAGCTGAAATCATCGCTGGCGAAGAGGATGCCGTGCGTGTCGACGAACGGCTTCGCCTCGGCCGTTCCCGCATGCTCGATACCTCCGCGCACCACGGGACCGTATCCGTTCCGGTCGAAATTCACCGTGACCTCTTCTCCGTTCTTCGGCAGATCGATCGTGCCGCTGGCGGAGCCAATCGTGCCTTGAAAGGTACGCCGTCCCGTCCAGCTTCGCGTCACTTTGCCGTTGATCGTCACGGACTCCGGCTGCACGCTGCCGCTATTCTCCGTCCCAAGCTGATAGTTCACGCCTTCGATCGTCATGTGAATCTCGCGCGGCTGCAGGCTGACAACCCAATAAATAACAATGGCGATAAGCGGCAATACCAGCAGCGTATATTTGCGTTTCATTCGCTTCCTCCTTTTTCCAGAACCCCTACTCTAGTACGAGGGAACGCTTGTCTTTGTTGCACGAGTTGGCAGCAAGAGTAGCTTCGCCTTCACACAAAGGAACCGCTCCCGACCATCAAGAGCGGTTCCTTCTTCGTCTATAACGCCGCATAGTAATCGATGACGAACTGCCGGAACTCGCTCGCCGCTGCTGACATATAATGCCGCTTCGACCATGCCAGCCCCATCGTCACCTTGAATTCGGCGTCGTCGATGAAGACTCGGTTCGGCAGCAAATGCGCTCGCTTCGACCATGAAAATTCGGGCAGGAAGGCGAGCCCGATTCCCCTTCGGAACAAATTCACGATGGCATCCGATTCCTCCACCTCGATAACCGTATTCGGCTTGAAGCCCGCCTTCATGCACATCTGGTCGGTCAAATCCCGGAACCAATAGCCCGTTCGCTGGCCGATGAACGCTTCCTCCTTTAATTCGATCAGCGAGACGCGCTCGCGGCCGGCCAGCGGATGGTGTTCGGGTACGCAGAGAACGATCGCGTCCGTGCGAAGCCCCCGCCACTCGAGCCCCTCGCCTTCGATCGGCGCGGTCGTCAGGCATAAGTCGATCTCCCCGTCCTCCAACATCCGCTTCATGACGGCGGTCGGTTCGAGCACTTGGCGAAAATGCGTCTGCGGATGCCGCTCGAGGAACGCGCTCAGCAGTTCGGGGAGTACATTCGAGATCGAGGCTGCGAGCAGCACGCTTCGCTTGGCCAACCCCGCCATATCCAGCACCTCCCGCTTGCCCGCCTCCAGCTCGGCGAACACGCGCTCCACGTGCTTCAAGTACGCCGCGCCGTAAGCGTTGAGCTTGATGCTTCGTCCCTGACGTTCGAAGAGCGGGACGCCGACATGCTCCTCCAGCCTGGAAATCGTCTTGCTCAAGGATGGCTGCGCGATGCTTAGCGCCTCTGCCGCCTTCGTCATATGTTCGTACTGGGCCACGATCCGAAAGTAATGCAGTTGCAGAAGCTCCATAATAACCTCCGATACATAGACTTCAGTCTATCGAACGATAGTTTAACATGTATTATACAATATAATACCGCTCCCCTATAATTAATCTCATCTTCGATAACGATCGCACGTCCATTTCAAATAAAGGGGTCCTGCACTCATGTCTTCTTCCACCGCAAATCAAGCGCAAACGGCGGCCGTCTCCGCCCAACAGGCGAAGCCCGTCAGCATGCTCAGCCAGCCCAAGGCGGTCTGGGCCGTCGTCTTTGCCAGCATCATCGCCTTCATGGGTCTTGGTCTGGTCGACCCGATTCTGCCGGCAATTGCCGAGAAGCTGCATGCGTCGCACAGCGACGTGACGCTGCTGTTCACCAGCTATAACGCCGTCATGGCGGTCGCAATGCTCATTACGGGCGTCATCTCCTCCCGGCTCGGGGCGAAAGGGACGCTGATGACGGGCATCGTGCTGATCGCTATTTTCTCCGCGCTTGGCGGGATGTCCAACGGTATATGGAGTCTCGTCTGGCTGCGCGGCGGCTGGGGGCTCGGCAACGCGCTGTTCGTCGCCACGGCGCTGTCGGCAATCGTCTCCCTCTCCAGAACCGGCGTCGCCCGTTCGATCATTCTGTTCGAGGTCGCCGTCGGCCTCGGTATTTCCGTCGGCCCGCTGCTCGGCGGCGAGCTGGGCGCAATCTCCTGGCGGGGGCCGTTCTTCGGCGTCGCCGGCCTCATGGTGCTGGCCTTCCTGCTGATCGCGATTGTGATGCCAAGACCGGCTGTCGCTCCGCGCAAGGCGAAAGCCTCGCTCGCGGACCCGTTCCGGGCGCTCAAATTCCGCGCCTTGCGCACGTTCGGCATTGCAGCCGCGCTGTACAATTTCGGATTTTTCACCCTGCTCGTATACGCTGCGCTCGTCCTGGGTAAGTTAGGACTTGATGAACACCAGCTGGGCTACGTATTCCTCGGATGGGGATTGATGCTCGCATTCACATCGGTATTCATGGCGCCGAAGCTCCAGAAGCGGTACGGCACGATTTCCTCCATGCTCGTGCAGCTGCTGCTGTTCGCGGCGACGCTGTTCGTGATGGCGATCTGGACGACGGACAAGGCGGTGCTCATTACGGCCGTCATCATCGCCGGCGCGTTCCTCGGCAATAACAACACGCTCATTACGACGGCGGTTATGAACGCCGCGCCCGTCGAACGCCCGACTGCTTCGGCAGCGTACAGCTTCCTGCGCTTCATCGGCGGCGCGATCGCGCCTTTCCTCGCCGGCAAGCTGGCCGAGTGGTTCAATCCGCATATGCCGTTCATCGTCGGCGGCGCCTTCGTCGTCTTGGCGGTCATCTACTTGGCCGTCAACCGCAAGCATCTTAGCCATGTCGATGCCGTTGAGAGCGGACATTAAGCGAATCGGCCGCAGATAGACTGTGGTGGAGCGGAAGGTTGGGGAGCGGGAAGCGCAAGAGGTGATTGCACGTCTCCCGGTCTCCCCACGGCCTCCGCCGCCACAACGACAAAGCGCTTCGCGCGAGGCTTTGCCCGCGTGAAGCGCTTTTGCTATACCGTTCTATTCGCGACGGCTGGTTGATGAACGTCTTCGCCTCTACGCGGCATGTTCACCGACGAGATCGGGCTGTGCGGTAATGCCCTCTATATGGCAGCTTCACGCTCTGACGCATGCAGGTTTCTTTCGATTTCGCTCAGATGCTGCTCGTAGGACGCAATCTTGTGGTCCAATCTCTCCAACGTCTTCGTCATCTCCTCTACCCGGACTGCGAGCTGCGCCCGCTGCTCGGTTAGCAGATCCTTCCTCGCGTTCATCGACTGATCGCCTTGCTGGAATAGTCCTACGTATTCCGATAGCGCTTCGATGGACAGTCCGGCTTGCCGCATGCATTTTACGAACTCGACCCACTTGAGGTTCTCTTCCGTATATTCCCTGATCCCGCTTGGATTGCGGTTCACGGGAGGCAGCAGTCCGATTCGTTCATAGTATCGCAAGGTGTCCTGCGGGATGCCGAACTTGGCGCTTACTTCGGCCATTCTCATATTCCGTCACCTCCGTGCTCGATTGCCGGATGCGCCGGAAGGCGGCTCCGGGCGAAACAAAGTTTTGCTCCATGATCAGACAACTGTATCCATTATAAATCCAGGCAGGATGAACGCAATAGCAGCCTACGCTGCAGCACATCGCCAAGTCGATCGCCCCGTCCGCCACGCCCAAAAAAAAAGGAACAGCCGCGCCGAGGCGATGCTGTTCCTTGCTGCTCTATCTCCTACCCTGCCATAACCTCGCCCGGCTATCGCGTCGCCCGCTGCCATTCCAACCGGCGCACCGGCTCGGCCGTCACGCTATGGAACTTCGCGACCGCCTTGCCTTCCGATTGCCGCTCCGCCATCTCGGCATCGGGCGCGAAGACCGCCGGACCATCGCGCAGCGGCGTCGTCTCCAGCACGAGCTCCCCGTCCGGCAGCCGGTTACGGAACCGCGACAGCCCTATCTCCCATGGCGCCCCGTTATAGAAATTGTCATGGATGAGCTGCCCGCCTGAGAATGCATAGCCGACATTGCCCGTGTACGAAATACGGAGTATAACATCATCCACCTCATCGAGCGCGTCGGTCGGCAAAACGACCACGAGTTTGTGATCGTGGATTCGCTTCACCTCCAGGGCGATTGCCGCGTCTGGGGCAGCGGCGGTATAGGTCATGAACCACCCCTGCCGCTCCGCTGATGCGGCGCGGTTCTCCTTCGCCGGGAACCACTTCGGTTCGTCATCCCGTGCAGGGACATATTCCCGAAAGGAAGCCTCGCTTCTCCCGCCGCCTAACCAAGCCAGTCCCCCCTCCGCGGGAATCATCGCCTCTGCCGAGAACAGAATCCGCCGCTCGCCTTCATGCTCCATCTCCCACAGCATGGCCGCTTCGCCAGCTTCCATCGCATAGATGCGAACCTCCGCCCCTTCGGCGCGCTGGATACGAATCATGCCGGACGTCTCATGCGGCACCGTGACGCGGTAAGCGCCGTCCGGATCGCGCTCCGCTTGGCCTGCTTCCGCCTCGATCGAGACGATGGACGCGCCGTCCAGCACGAACTCCCCGTCGATTCCTTTCGGCATGAGGAAGAAGTACGTGCGAACGCAATTCGATTCCAGCTCGGTCACCGGCTGAGCCGAGGCGCTGATCAGGTCAAGTCCGTCCAGGTCCATATGCAGCGGCACGAAGAACGAGGCGTTCCGCCTGATCGACCACGACTTGCCGCGCGGGAAGCGGATCGTCTCCTCCTCCAATTCCACGGCGAGGCGGATATCGGCCTGCTCCGCCATCTCGGCATGATCCTGATAGTTGTTCACGAACAGGAAGCCGGATCGGCCATCCGTGCGAAGCGCATACCGCAGCGACTCCGTATCCTCCGGGACAAGACTATCCGCCCCGTCCGGGAGCCGGGTCGCCATCGGGGCCAGCCGACCGCCGAACCGCTGCAGGAAATAATGCAACGGCCGCAGCAGATGGTTGGAAGACCGGATTTGCCCGAACTCGCCGATCGGCGCTTGGAAATCGTACGTAATCCGCGGCGTCGAGCTCTCGTTCAAGTAGCCCGTACGGCCGACCGGATTCGTGCCGCCGTGGAACATGTAGTAGCCGATGAAGTTGCAGCCGCTCGCGATTTTGACCAGACTCATAGCCGCGACGCTCTCCGGCTCCACCTGGAACCGGTCCAAGTACCATGTCTGCATGCCGCCCCCCATCTCGCAGCAGGCGAACGGATAGCTTTCCTTCGGATACGGCGGGTTGAAGTCCCGGGCTTGGGCGGCGTTATCGTGATAGCGCGTGAACAAATATTCGCCCGTCGGCTGCTGCTCGCGCTGCTGCGCCGTAATCGTCCACGGCGTATAAGCGTAGCCGCCATAGAGCGGCAGCACTTCATCTGTCGGCACGGGGGCGTTGCCCCATCCCGTGATGGAATAGATCGGAGCAATGAGCCCCGCTTCCGCTGCCATCGCCTTCAAGCGAAGAATATGCGCCTCCCCGCCGCTGCCCCCGCTCAAATACTCGTCTCCCTGCTTGGCGGTCAGCTCCCACAAGGCGGCAGACGCATTGAACTCGTTCTCCAGCTGAATGCCGATAACCGGCCCGCCGTCCTTGAACATGAGCCCTGCGGCTTGACGGCCGATCTCGTCGTACAGCCGCTTCACGTAACGCAGATAACCCTCATCGTTGGAGCGGACGTCGAACGCCCGGCCGAACAGCCAATCGGGCAGCCCGCCATTGCGGACTTCTCCATGACAGAAGGGGCCGATGCGCAAAATCACGTACATGCCGTTCCTTCCGCACTGCTCGACGAACGCGCGCAGATCGCGGTCGCCATCCCAGTCGAAGCGGCCTTCTTCTTCCTCGTGATGGTTCCAGAAGATATACGTCGGGATGACGTTGATGCCGGACATCTTCATCTTGCGGATCTCGGTCTCCCATTGATCGTGCGGATACCGGGCATAATGGAACTCGCCGCAGATCGCGAAATACGGTCCGCCGCTCAGCTCCATGTAATAATTCGTAAACCCGATCTCGTCCCCTTCGGGATTCGCGCCGCCCAATCGCAGCGTCGACGGATAAATCTCCTTGCGTATGCCTCTTGCTTGAATCGTATGCTCCACCTGCATACAGCCCCTCTCGCGCATGATCCGGCCCAAGCTTCACCCGGCCTTGTATGCTTCGACTATAGGGGAATCGCCACGCCGACCCGTAGCATTTATCCGACGAAAAATCGTACGATCCTCGCAAGTTTGGGAACGTTTGCAAGGGCGGCTCCCCGGACCTCAGCTTTGGCGCCGGTATTCCGCAGGGCCGCAGCCGAAGTGCCGACGGAACAAGGCGGCGAAATGGTTATAGCTCATGAAGCCGACGTCGTAAGCCGCCTCGGTCGCCGTCCGTCCCGCCTGCTTCATAAGCAGCGCCGCCTGCTCGAGCCGCATGCCATTCAGCGTCTCGACGATCGACCTCCCGGTCTCGGCCTTGAACAGATGCGACAGCCGGGAGGCCGACAGTCCGACGCGAGCGGCCAACTCCTCGATTGTCAGCGGCTCCTGCATATGCGCCGACAACAGGCGGATCACCCGGCTGACCCGCGGGTCCAGCCTGTCCGCGAGCTGGCCGGCCATGAGGAGGAGCAGCCCGCTCAGCTGATTGAGGCACAATTCCTCCCAGAAGGCACCGCCTACGCGGGCATCGGACAGCACGGACCGGAAGGCGCGCAGCGCCCGCCGCTGCATAACGCCGGCTGGCAGCCGGGCGATCAAGAGCTCCGTCTCCGGCAGCAGCGCGGTCTCCGGCACGCCCGGGAAATGCGCCCACATGAAGTTCCAGGTCTGCCCGGCGCACGTCCCGTACTCGTGCGGCGCCCCTTTGCGAAGCAGCGCGAGCTCGCCCGCCGCGCAGCGCTGCTCATTGACCGCCGTCCGGAAGTACCCTTCGCCTGCCAGCGTGTAGACGAGCAGCCAGTCCGCCCTTCCGGCTGGCCGCGCCACCGCATACGCATCCGTCTCGCGAAAATGCCCTGTCACAATGCCGCTGCTCGGTTCGATTGCCTTCATCGTGACCTTACTCCTTCTCGTTTTCGTTTGATGTCGGCCTCTCCGTCAAGCCTCGTCCAACTTGGCCTTGGTCTAGGGGAAGGGCTAACGCGCATCGCTGCTCACGGCATGACAGAATCGCGCCATATCCGTTAAGCTCATTATTGTTACTACCATACTCATTTGGCCCCCCGTTGTCTACCGACGCAGCAGAATCCAACCACTAATGTGCATGAATGCGACTTCTGCTATCCACCTCGGCTCGCTACACTAAGCTTAAGCAAACAAGAGGAGAGATGGACAATGACGCGATCGTTAAGAGTATTGACGGACGAACAATTGGCGAGCTTCGAGAAGGAAGGCTATCTGATCGTGCGCCGGTTGTGGAGCGAAGATGAAGTGGACGAAATCAAACGAACGTTCGAGGCGATCGGCGCCCAGCCCGTGCCGGGCTTCTTCGAGCCGGATCTGTCCGGCGCGGCTGACGACCCGCTGAAGCGTTATCCGCGCGTGATGCACCCGCACCGCTTCGATGCGGTCAGCAAGAAATACATGCTGCATCCAGGCGTGCTCGCCATCTTGGAGGATCTCTACGGCGAAGAGGCGCTCGCCGCGCAAAGCATGTTCTATTACAAGCCGCCCGGTTCGCGCGGGCAAGCGCTGCATCAGGATAATTTCTATTTGAAGGTGGAGCCGGGGAACTGCATCGCGGCTTGGGCGGCGATCGACCGGTGCGACGAGGACAACGGCTGCATGCTCCTCGTGCCGAAGACGAACACATACGACATCGTCTGCCCGGAGGTATCCGATTCCCGCGAGTCGTTCACGACCCACTACGTGAAGCCGCCGAAGGAAGAGAAGCCGATCCCCGCGGTCATGGAACCGGGCGATATTCTGTTCTTCAACGGCAATCTCATTCACGGCTCGTACCGCAACCGGACGACCGACCGGTTCCGCCGCGCCTTCATCTCCCACTACGCCAACGTGAGCGCGACGAAAATCTCGCATTGGTACAACCCGCTCTACCGCGCGGACGGCACGGCGCTGACGCTCGAGACGAATCCGGACGGGGGGCCATGCGGCATTGAGACACCAGCTTATCACTAACGGCGGCGCAAGCCTCGGCGTTCACATGTCCTGGTGGGGGATGAACCATCTTCGGACGCACGGACCGGAGCTGGCCATGGAAGAGAAATTCCGAATGATCGCGGAGGCGGGCTTCGATGGCATCGACGCTTTCGTGCCGAAGCCAGGCGAAGCCGCCGCTTGGCGCGACCTGCTGGACCGCTATGGGCTGTCGCTGAGCGTGAACGCTTACCCGTCTTCCGTGAATGACTTGCGGGAAGAATTGGCGCGCGCGTCTGACTTCGGCGGCATCCGCGCGGTGAACGTACAGGTCATGACGCCTTTCGCGACCGGAGATGACGCGAGCCGCCTGCTCGAAGGCATCGCGACGCTCGCCGGCGAGTACGGACTGCCGGTTAACGTGGAGACTCACCGGGGGACGATCACGCAGGATCTGATCCGGACCGCCGAATACGTGCGGCGCATTCCCGGACTGCGGCTGACCGCCGACTTCTCGCATTATATACTCGCTGGCGAGATGCTCCGCATTCCCGAAGAAGCGCAGACGCTATTCCGCCTGCTGCTGTCGCGCGCGGATTGCGTGCACGGCCGGGTCTCGAACGGCGAGCAGATTCAGGTCGGCTGCTTCGCCGCCGAGGAGCATCCGATGCTCGCCCATTACGGCCGATGGTGGGAGAGCGCGATGCGCGGATGGCTGGAGCGAGGCATGGACGGAGACGGCCGCGCCTTCCTGTTCGTTCCTGAGCTAGGACCGCCGCCTTATGCCATCACGAATGAAGATGGGATCGAGTTGAACGACCGGTGGCGGCAGTCGCTCGCGCTCGCGGATTATGCGCGGCGGCTGTGGGACCGCGTGCTCCAAGCCGAACGTGCGGGAACGGGGAACGATGAGCGCGGATCGGAGAACAGCTAGCGGAGTGAAGCAGATCGCATGGCGGTCTGCTTTTTTTTGCGAAATGAAGGTTGAATATAGCGCTCGGCCTCGAGCTGCTCATGGATCACGGCTGGATCGGCACCTATGGCTCCGACGAGACGATGAACGTGCAAATCAGCTTCGCCTCGCAGGGGGGTTCGGACACGCCGGTGCCGGATCTGTCGATCGAGGTCGACGACGTCGACGAAGCGTTCGAACGGATGCGGAGCGCCGGCTTCAAGGTCGAATACGGACCGGCGGACGAGCCTTGGGGCGTACGACGCTTTTATGTCCGCGATCCTTTTGGCAAGCTGGTCAACATTTTGGCTCACGACAGGTAGCCCGTGATTGGTATATAATGGGCGCAAGGAGCGTGATTTTTTGCCAACGATTCGAAAAGAAATCTTGATCGACGCCTCGCCCGAACAAGTATGGGATGCGGTTAGCGATGTCGGCGCCGTGCATCACCGTCTGGTTCCCGTCTATACCTTGGATACGCGGATGGATGGCCACGAACGAACGCTTATCTTCCCTCAAGGCGGCAAGGCGCGCGAGTACATCGTGTCCATCGATGATGCGGAGCGTCGAATGGCCTACGCGGTCGTGGAAGGAAGCATGCCGCTGCTGCATCACCACGCATCGTTCCAGGTATTCTCGAACGATCAAACGTCCAGCAAGCTGGTGTGGATCACCGATTTCCTCCCGGCAGAACTATCGGCGGAAATTCAAGCTCGCTTAGACCGCGGAGCGCAGGTCATGAAAGCGACGATCGAGGCTGAGGCGCGAAGAGGGTCTTGAATTGGCAAAACATAATCCGCATGAACCCCGTTCTTATATAGGGTATGTGAGGCAGCATATTGAACGAAACAAGGGCAGCCATCTCCGGCTGCCCTTGTTTATGTTCATGAACGTTCTTCGAGCGGGCTGAACGACGTACGCGGGGGCGTTGGGAGTAACGACAGCGCGGAATGGATGCAGTTCTCGATCCATTCCCGATTAGGATTAGATTTCCTTAAAACGGTTATTCCGATAAAAGCCGCCACAAGGGAATGAGCGATTGCTCGGCAGTGGACCGATCCATCGATCTCTCCGGAGGTTACTCCCCGTTCAAGCGTCTCTTCAAATATCGCCGCCAAATATTGTTGATGCTCTCGTGTTAAAATTTCAAACTTCGCGTCGTGCGGAGCCAACTCCACCATTGTATTGATGCAGAAGCAGCCATTCCGCTCATGCGGTCCTTCAGGAAATGCCCCTTCCAGAAATAGGAGCCTGAAAGCAGTCTTGACGCTAGTCATTTTGTTGAGCTTCAAGCGAACGAATTTAGCATGCAATTGGTTATAGTTACGAAGCGCGGATTCAAACAAAGACAATTTGTCTCCGAACGCAGCATATAAACTAGGCTTCTGAATGCCCATGCGAGAGGTTAAGTCGCTTAGCGAGGTAGCTTCGTACCCTTTTTCCCAAAAAACATGCATGGCTTCCGTTAATGCCTTTTGTTCATCGAACTCGCGATTTCTAGCCATAATTGCCTCCTGAATACAATACCTTTTGGTACAATAAATATGATAGTAAAAACGTCCATAAAGATCAAGATGCCGTTGACACTCTCGCTGTTTTATGGGTTAATTAGACTCAATAATAACATACCGTTCGGTAAAGTAAAAGGAGGCCTTCCAATGTCAAGTTCCTCAAAGCTCCGTTCGCATTCCATAGAGTCACAAGCTCAACTTTCGAGCGCAGCGCTTTTACTGTATGCGGTCATCTGCGGATCGGCTGTAGCCACGGTCTATTATTCCCAACCTTTGCTTGACGCGATGGCTTTAGAATTTGGCATCAAGAGCACGATTATCGGCACGCTGGTAACCGTCACCCAGTTGTGTTATGCGCTTGGGCTATTTTTCCTCGTTCCCCTAGGGGATTTGCTTGACCCACGCAAGCTTGTAACCGGGATGTTGGTGATGATAACGATCGCTTTAAGTATCGTTGCGTTAGCTTCGAATACTTTGTTTCTGTTCACCGGCATGGGAATGGTTGGGTCCCAGGCTGTAGTAGCACAAGTCCTTGTTGCACTTGCCGCTAATCGAGCGCCGCTCCACAGTCGTGGCCGGGCCATTGGTGTCGTTACGAGCGGAATCGTAGTAGGGATTCTATTGGGCCGTACCTTCTCGGGCACCTTAGCGGATTTGGCCGGATGGCGGTCCGTATATATAGTCACAGCAGTAATCATGATCTGCGTGGCTTGTCTATTCCTAACCGTTACACCCGCTACACGGCGTCCGCCTAGTCAAAGCACGTATCGGAGCATGCTCAGCTCCATGAAAGATTTATTCGTTCAATTACCGCTATTGAGAATTCGCGGATTACTTGCCTTCTTCATATTTTCGGACTTTAGTATTTTATGGTCCTCCATGGTATTGCCGATGAGCTCCCCGCCCCTTTCGTTCAGCCACAGCGTCATTGGATTGTTTGGCCTTGCCGGTGTAGCGGGGGCCGTGGCCGCCAGCAGTGCGGGACGACTGGCAGACCGGGGATTAGGACAGCGGACGACTGGCATCGCTTTGTTGCTGTTAATGCTTTCTTGGCTGCCAATAGGGTTACTACAGCATTCCTTGTTGCTGTTTATCATAGGGGTCGTTATGTTGGATTTCGCAGTGCAGGCGATTCACGTTACGAATCAGAGCATGATATTAAGCGCTCGTCCAGAAGCAAGGAGCAGGCTAACCGCCGGGTACATGATCTTTTATTCCTTTGGAAGCGCAGCAGGTGCAATAGCGTCAACCTGGATTTATTCATGGGCGGGGTGGTTCGGCGTGTGCATACTAGGGACCCTGGTAAGCATGATAGCGGTATGTTTTTGGGGATGTACGTTGAAAATGTCCTATCGTTCTACGAATGCACTGCCATGAAGTAAAGGCCTGAATGAAAAAAAAGCAGCTGCCGCGGCGACAAACTGCTTCTGGATCGTTGAACTACATTTCCCAGATCGTTTAACGAGCTGCGATGCGCATGATCTAAACCTTGCTTAGCACCCATTCCTTAATTTGGTGGGCGACGTCCTGAACCGGGGTATTCGTGGTATCGATAATTGGAATATTGGAATCGAGCGCCGAAGTATACAGATCCCGAGAAGCAGCTAATCCCTTGTGAATTAGTTCCTCACTCCAACCTCCTCTAGCTGTCAGGCGCTCAATTCGAGTTGATTCATTGCAGTGCAGAAGAAGTTTATGAATAGGGTTAAACAAAAGAATGTGTTCGCTTAATTCTAGATTGTAACCGTATGGCACGCTACCAAATAAGATCGTATGATTCCCGCAGAGATAGTTAATATAAGCGATCAAAAGCCAGTTGTTGCAAGCTTCTTGATACTGCTCGTTTACGACAATCAAATCCATATCGTATACCGTGAAGCCTCGGCCCAAAGCTTGCCCGACATTCGTGAATGTTGTACTCTTTCCAGCGCCACTATACCCGTATACTAAAAACAAGGGAGCATTCGGAGCATTCATTCTTTATAATCCCTCCTTTCCGTTATATCGCTACGCGTATCACACTCTCTCTCTCATAAATTATGTATTGCGTGCACCAATTGCTTGTACGGGCGCGCATGGCAGCCAGCGTCCTGTAGGAACAAGAAACGAGCGAGACTTCCTATTAAAAACTCCCCTCCTTGCAGCAGGTTTGGATGGTTCTACCTGTCTGCCTGAAGGGGAGTCTCTGCAAATCGATAGACATTGCATTCTCGTTAAGCGCGGTTATTCGCTATCATTCACTGGGCCGCGCGGCCTGAGAGCAGCCGCGCCTCCCTTATTACCCCAGCTTCTGCTTGATCGCTTCCTCGATCGCGTCCATCGGGTCGGTACCGGGCGCTGGCACGTAGGGCCCCTCCGAACCCTTCGAAGTCGAAGGAGCCGACGACTTGACGTACAAGCCGCTTGCAGCCGCCGTTCCGGCATCAATCGCGCCTTCTTGCTCGACTAGGGTTTGGAGCAGCGTCAGACTGCTGCCGGACGGCTTGGCAAGCAAAGCGGCGTGCGCGATTTCGACCATATGGCCGCGCAGGAACGGACTTGCCGCGCTTAGCCTTGCGGCCGCATCCGCCTGCAGGAGACCGCTTGTCTGCGCGAGCTCAGTCGTCACCTGCGGCGCGGCGTCCGGATAACCGAGCAGCCGAAGCATTAGCGTCAGGAACTCCTTTCCGGTCATCAGGCGCTCTGGCGCGAAGCTTTGGTCGTTCACCCCGCGTACGTACCCCTGCTTGTAAGCATAGGCAATCGAAGCGGCGGCCCAATGCGTGCTCTTCACATCGGCGAAGACTGGCTTCAGGTTTGCCTTCTTCGCATCGTCCTCTTCACCGGCGAGACGAAGCAGCATCGCCGTCCCTTGCGCGCGCGTGAAGACCTTATCCAGCTCGTAGCCTTGCGCCGTGCCGGTGAACAAGCCGAGTGCCTTCAGCGTATCGGCTTGCTTCTGCTGGCTGGCCGAATCCCCGAATGCAGAAGTGGCGAGCAAAAGCAGCAGGGCGACAATCACGGAGAGCGTTGTTGCTTGCTTTTTCATGCCGACGCCCCTCCCTTCATCTGTTCAGGCTCCGCCGCTTCATTGCCTGTACCTTCTGAGGTCCCGGTCGACGGCGCTTCCGTTTTGGGTGCCTCGATTGCTTGAGACGGCTGCTCGCCGGCTTTCGGTTCTTCCTTCTTCGGCTCCTCGGTCGACGGTTGGGCAGGCTCGGATTCGACTTGCTTGCCGTTGATCGTGCCTGCCTGATTAACGCTGTTCGGGTCGGAGGAGTAGGTGCTGACGTAGTTCGAGAACGGGTCCCAGTCCGTGCCCTTCTGAACGAGCGGCTGCGCGTTGAGCTGGAAGCCCGTCACGTTGCCTTGCGGATCGAACGACTGGATGAGCGTGACCGACTTGAGCGGTTCGCCGAAGTCCTTCACGACATCCTTGCCTTCCAGCTTTTTGCCCGACCAGAATTGCACGGAGGTCTGACGTTTGACCGTGTAGGCGGAATCGTAGAAATCGTTGCGCATCGAGTTGCTCAAGAAACGCTCGGAGCCGCCTTCACCGGACATTTTGATAAACTGCTCTTCGATGAAACGCTCTCCGTTATACAGATGCACCATGCCATACATAACCTCGATCGGCTTGTCCGTCCCGCCCGCCAGCTGCGTGAGCCAATGGTCCTGCGCAGCCGCTGTCGGGTACATCTTGAATTCCGCGGCGTACACGACTTCGATCTTGTCGAAGTTATACGTATACATCTCGGCCGCGGCAGCCTGCGACCATGGGACGAGCATGAACATGGCAAGCAGAACAACCGCTAATTTGTTGCTCCTCTTTAACTTCACCTAAGACACCCTCTCTAGCATATTTCCTTCACTTCTTTATGGTACAAAGGTCATGTCCTTTTGTCACGATGTAGTTACACTCCGCACCGGATGTTAATTGTTCTCGACGTTCTTCACACATTTTTCGTAAACAATGAAACGATCAGCAATCGTCAATCAACGAAAGGCCCGCCGTGATTCGCATTCGGCTGTCCCGCAGAAAATCGCGCGTCCAATCGTCAGGCTGCCTTAAATCCCAGCTGCGGTGCATGCCGACGAATACGATAATTTCGCGCAGCCTGAGGAATAGCCCGAGCTGCTCTCTCCAGCCTTCGGGCAGTTGACGGCCCTCTTCCGTGTACCCATGCTCGAAATGCTTCATGAAAAGCTCATACTGCGCCTTCCGCTCGGATTTCGAATCTTCGCCAAACACGTACAGCAAATAGTAGAGCTGGATGGCAATGTCCTCGGCGTACCAGCTGTACTGACATTCATCGAAGTCGAACAGCGTAATCCCGCCCAATTCATCGACCATGAAATTCCCCACATTGATGTCGCCATGGATCAGACCGTAAGTATCAGCCGTAACCGGTAGACGACCCAAGACACCTCGTAGTTCGTCCAGGGCATCGAGAACGGGACGATGCTCCTCCGGGATATACTTTCCCGCCTTCAGGATATATTCATTGTGCTCCCACGTATGCCGCTTCGCCGTAGGCTCGTATCGCTTGGCCAGTGCATGGAGGCGGCCGGTCATACGACCGCATTGTTCATATAGCATGCCATTGTCCAAACATTCCGGATATCCGATACGACGCCCGGGCGCATAGGTAAAGGCGGTTGCGTAGAAATCCACCGTGATGCCCTGAATTCGTTCAACCGATTGTCCGTGGACCGAGAGGATAGGAACTGAAAGCGCCATGCCATGGCGGGAAAGGAAACGAATCCATTCCAGTTCGGCCGCAAGCCCTTCCGGCGTGCGCAAGGTGCTCGGGGTGAAGCGCAAAATATACTTCATTTCATCACGAACGTAAGAATAAATAAAGTTTTGAAAGCCGCCAACGAAAGTCAATTCCTCGGGACGAACACCGTATCGCGCGGCGCCTGCCGCGGCATGCTCGTCCATGAACAATGATCTGGTTTGAGGGTCCATGCGCGTTCTCCTTAAACTTCTAGTAAAGAATCCATTCCTTGTCATCTTACTGATCCATTATTTTACAGTCCATTCAAAACCGCAGCATGCAAAAACAGCCGATCGACGCGATTGGCTGCCTCTATCTTATCTTCAACTAACCCGTTAGCCCGGAGAGTCGGTCGACTTTCACCTATATCTCCAATTGCAGCTTGCGATAATTGTTGATCATGTACTTGTAACCGGAATATGCGGTCAACACGACGGCCGCCATCATGATCGTGCGGTCAACGGGGAAGCTTGTGAGATACGAGAACGGGAAATTTCCTAATAACACGGCCGTGATCGCGACGACCTGGAGCACCATCTTCACTTTCCCATGGTTGTCCGCCGCAAGCGCGGTTCCCTTAGCCGCAGCCAGAATGCGAATGCCCGATACCATCGCTTCGCGGCCAATGATGACGACGGCGATCCAAGAAGGAATCATATCGTGCTGAACCATCATGATCAAAGCCGCCGAGACCAGAAGCTTGTCCGCGAGCGGGTCTAGAAGCTTACCCAGATTGGTGATCTGATTGTACTTGCGCGCGACATATCCATCTACCTTATCTGTAGCGGAGGCCAGTACGAAAATGGCAATCGCCGCATACAACCCGTACTGATTGACGACATGCAGCAATTCAATCCGCTCGGCCATCCACGACGGATACGGTTGAAGCGCCAAGATAAAGAGCGGAATCAACCCGATTCTTGCGATTGTGATTTTGTTCGCGAGGTTCATCTCATCACCGCCTAGTTCGATTCACGGTTCTAAATCGTTCAAGTAAAACAACATTCCCGCCCGGTCCACGTTCGAAAATTGCAGCGGATCTTCCCCCATCATCCGTCTTAATTCCTCTACGGCAACCCAGCGAGGGTTCTTCGTATCATCGCCCGAAGCGAGCATCTCGCCCGATGCTTTGCAGCGGAAGTAGGCGCCGATGGAGTCGAAAGGGCCGTTCAGCGTTTGGTAGACGCCGTAAGGCCGGAGGCATTCCACCTCGAAGCCGGGGTCGATACCGGTCGTCGTCACCCGCATCTCCTCGCCTTCGATCTCAACCACGTCCAGTCCCGTCTCTTCTTTCACTTCCCGGATCAACGCCGCCACGAAAGATTCATAGGGCTCGATTCTGCCGCCGGGCAGTTCGATAGCGGCTGCTTCCCCCGGTTTATTACGCGTCTGTACGACAATCTCCCTCGATCCGTTCATCGTTCTCTCGATAATGGCACGCGAATTGACGAAAAACATGCGATCAGCTCCCATTGGCGCGTTTGTCGATATTCGATTTCATGTTCGTCTGTCTTCCATGATGCCCCATTCTATTCATTGCCATCATACTAACCCATCATTTGACAGTCAATTCGAAGTGATAGGATGTACACGCCCGGCGCAAAAGCAGCCGATCGATCCGATCGGCTGCCCCCGAGCTGGTCACGCGACGCATGGCCGCCATCCCCCAAGCCCTTCCCACGCTAAACATGAATGACAACATTGCCCTTCTTATGTCCGCCATCCACGTAACGATGAGCTTCCACGATCTGCTCGAGCGCGTAGCGGCGATCGATGACCGGGCGCAACTCTCCCGACTCCAGGAGCGTCTTGAGCAAGCGCAGATCCTCCGCCTTCTCTCCCCCGGCCGACGCCCGGAATTTCTTCCCTTCGGACATACGCAGCCGCACACGGCTCCTCATCGCGGACAGCCCCAGGCTGAACGCGCTAAGATAGCTCCCTCCGGGCTTCAGCGACCGGATGCAGCTGTCGAGCTGGCTTTTGCCCACCGTATCGAAGATCAGGTCGTAACGCTCGCCGAGTGCGGCAAAGTCGGATGTCGTGTAATCGACGACGGCGCTCGCTCCTAGCGACTTCACCAGCTCAAGGTTGCCCGTGCTGCATACCGCGGTGACTTCCGCGCCGAATACTCGGGCCAGCTGAACCGCATAGGTGCCAACGCTGCCGGACGCGCCGTAGATCAGAACGCGCTGACCAGCCTGAACGTTGCCGGCGCGTAGGAATCGCAAGGCCGTTCCCCCGCCGATCGGCACGGCTGCCGCTTCGCCGTAGTCCAAGTTGGAGGGCTTCATCGCGATGACGCCGTCCTCCGGCAGACAGCGGTACTCCGCATAAGCCCCGAATCGGATTCCGCAAGAAGCGAAAATTTGATCGCCCGCCTTGAAACGGGTAACCTTGCTCCCGATCGATTCGACCTCGCCCGCCAGTTCGAAAACCAACGTCCGGATGCGGACCGGCTTCGTCAGACCATTGAACAGACGCGCCGCGAAAGGATCGGCCCTGCGCATTCGGCAATCTCCCGCCGATACGGTCGTAGCATGGATTTTGATCAAAATCTCGTTGTCTTTGGGCACAGGCTTTGCCACCTCGCGCATCGTCAGCACGTCCGGTGATCCGTATCTTTCATAGACGACGGCCTTCATCCGAGCCCTCCCCCTTCTATCGCTTCACCCAATTTTCTATCCTATCACTTACTTGTTCGTACTATGCGAGCAAGCACGAGAGTATGCGGACTTTCATGGAATCTCAACGTCCTTACTCGACCGTAATCGTCGTATAGACGCTCTCGTTGTAATGACTGTCGACAACCGATTCGTCCAACGAGAATAAACATGGTCTCGTTCTTCAGCAGTCTCGTTCCCATCAGCTCCGCCGTGCTTGCGCCCTCCATATCGAAATCCAAACCGTCCCTAATCCGGAAACCTACAATCGTACGGCTGCCCCAAACGGTGAATGCATCCCCGTCTCCGATGTACGTCAAGCTCGCGGAATACGGGATCGGTTCGCCTTTCGAGAACGTCACCCTCATCCCCCTATCGCGGTGTTGTACCAAGATAGACGCAAGGAGGAGCGGAGAAAGTTACACCGCCCGCGCAAGAATATACGACCGAACATCCGCTAGTTCCTCTCTCCTACTCGCCCCCTCGATTTTTGAAGATTTCTGACAGAAAGCATGTCTAACCACCTGCCTCATCGACCTATAGATTAATATTTATACGAATTAAACCCGTTAATATTCAATACCATTAACATATTATACCAAAATTAGCTCTTTACAACCTTTTTGAAAGCGCTTATATTATTGCATGAAGGCAAACGCTAATGGATTAATGAAATACTAAATAACATTGTTGTTAAACTGATGGTTGTTTGCTCCCCCGTGTTACATCTTTGTAATCCGGGCAAGAACGCAAGCAGGTTGGACCAAAATGGGAGGTTCGCGCATGAAGAAATGGTTGATGGGTTTGACAATGTTGAGTATGGCGGCCGGCTTGATCGGCTGCGGCGACAATTCTTCCACGGGCGCGACCACGTCCGTCATGAACGACGGAGCCGGGGAAAAGGCCACGACGCTGAAGTATTGGACGTTCGTCGAGCTGCACGGTCAGCACTTTCAATCGATGCTGAAGAAATGGAACGAGACCAATCCCGACCGGCAAATCAAGCTGGAAGTCTCGGTCATGCCTTACGACGATATGCACAATAAGCTGTCCATTGCCTTGCAGACCGGCCAAGGAGCACCGGATATTTCAGACATCGAGGTCGGCAAGTTCCCTAACTTCCTGAACGGCACGCCGCAGCTCGAGCCGCTGAACGATGTCGTGGAGCCGTACAAAGATAAGATCGTCAAGTCGAGGCTGGATCTCTACACGAAGGATGGCACGGTGTACGGGCTGCCGACGCACGTCGGAGCCGCCGTCGCCTTCTATAACACGGAAATTCTGGAGTCTGCCGGCGTCGACTACAAGTCGATCGTCACGTGGGACGATTACAAGAAGGCCGGCATTCAAGTGTACGAGAAGACTGGCAACTACATGGGAACGGCGGATACGAGCGCGGGCTGGCAGGCGTCCATGATGCTCGCGCAGCAGGGCACCGACTTCACGGACGATTCCGGCAAGCCGATCGTCAATTCCCCGGAGATGATCAAAGGCCTCTCCATTCTGAAAGACCTTCAGAAGAGCAACGTTCTCGCCACGGTAGCGGGCGGCCAGCCGGATACCGAGGAAGCTTACGGCGAATTCAACACAGGCAAGTACGCGAGCGCCATGATGCCGTTCTGGTTCATGTCCCGCTTCGTCAACTACATGCCGGATCTGAGCGGCAAGATCGCGATCGCGCCGATTCCGGTCATCGAGAAAGGCATGCCGACCTCCTACGGCGGCGGCGGCACCGGCACGGTCGTCACGAAGCAGGCCAAGGACGTGCAGTTGGCCAAAGACTTCCTCGCCTTCGCGAAGCTGACGCTCGACGCGAACATCAACATTTGGAATACGCTCGGCTTCGACCCGGTCAACATGGACGTGTGGGCGATGGAAGACGTGACGCATAACAAGGACAACAAGTTCGTGCAGTACTTCCAGAACAACCCGTTCGAGGTCTTGAACGAAATTAAGGACGGCATCAATCTCATCAAGTCGACGCCGGCTTCCCCGACGATCAACAACGTCATCAACACGACGACGTTCAACGAAATTTTCGAGAACGACAAGGACGTGACCGAAGCGCTGAACGAAGCGCAGAGCGAGATCGAGCAGCAGCTGAAGTAAGGCATGCTGGTTACGCAGCCGCGCTCGCGAAGCGTCGCTTCCGCAGCTTCCCGGCATCATCCCCGGCTACCCTGGCACTTCAGGGTAGCTTTATTTTCAAATTCGCAAGGAGGGCAGCGTCGTGCTGAAGAACTTTCTCTATTCGCAAAAGGTGGCGCCCTACGTGTTCGTCCTGCCGTTCGTGCTCATCTTCCTGGTCTTCTGGTTCTATCCGCTCGCAAGCTCCGTCGAAATGAGCTTCCAGAAGGTCATGCTCGGGCAGTCCGCGCAATGGGTCGGCTTCGATAATTACGCCAAGCTGATCGACGATTCGATGTTCCTCAAGGCCGTCATGAACAGTGTCACGTATACGGCGTTAACCTTGGTTATCCTCATCCCGTTCCCGATGCTGTTCGCCGTCCTCATCAACGCCAAATTCATGTGGGGCCGCGAGCTGTTCAAATCGGTGTTCTTCTTCCCGGCGCTGACCTCCGTCGTCGTGGCCGGCACGATCTTCCGGCTCATGTTCGGGGAGATGGAAGGCTCGCTGATCAACAGTCTGCTCGGCCTGTTCGGCCTCGAGCCGATCAAGTTCCTGAAGGGGCATACGACCGGCTTCGTCGCCCTGCTGTCGCTGGCGACCTGGCGCTGGATGGGCGTGAACATCCTGTATTTCCTGGCCGGATTGAAGAACATCCCGGAGGATTACTATGAAGCAGCTTCGATCGACGGGGCGTCCACATTCCAGAAATTCCGTTTTATTACGATTCCCCTGCTCAAGCCGACGACGGTCTATGTCCTGACGATCAGCATCTATGCAGGCATGGCGATGTTCGTCGAGAGCCTCATGCTATGGAATGGCAATAACTCGCCGCAGAACATTGGCCTGACGATCATCGGCTATCTGTACCGGCAAGGGATCGAGAAGAATAACCTCGGCTACGCGGCGACGGTCGGCCTCGTGCTGCTGCTGGTGACGATGGTCATCAACCTGACGCAGCTGGCGCTGTCCGGGCTGTTCAAGAAGGAGGAATCGTAACATGGAACGAAGCGCGCGCCTTAACAAAATCCTCCTGCTCGTCTTGTTCGTCCCGCTCAGCCTGTTGGTGCTGCTGCCGTTCTATGCCATCGCGCTCGCGTCGTTCAAGCCGGGCAAGGAGCTCATCCGCTACGGCCTGAATCTCAAGCTGGATTTCTCCGTTATGAGTCTCGACAACTATACCTTCTTGTTCTCGGGAAACAACGATTATTTCACGTGGTTCTTCAATTCCATGCTGCTGACGATCGTGCAGGTCGCGCTCACGCTGTTCATTAGCGCCACCGTCGCGTACGGCTTCTCGGCCTACGAATTCAAAGGGAAGACGTTCTTGTTCATCTGCGTGCTCATGATCATGATGGTGCCGTTCGAAATCCTGCTGCTTCCGCTGTATCGGCTTATTTTCAACCTCGGCCTCATGAACACGTACTCGGCGATCATCCTGCCGGGCCTGGCGAACGCGTCGACGATCTTCTTCTTCCGACAGTACTTGCTCGGGGTGCCAAGGGAGATGATCGCCGCCGGACGGGTCGACGGCGCCAGCGAATACGGCATCTACCTCCGTCTCATCCTGCCCGTCATGAAGCCGGCTTTCGCGGCGATGGGCATTCTGAATGCGATGGGCAGCTGGAATAACCTGCTATGGCCGTTCATGGTGCTGAGCAATCCGGCCAAGTTCACCCTGCCGATCGGGCTGAAGACGCTGCTGACGCCGTACGGCAACAACTACGATCTGCTCGTCGTCGGCTCGTTCTTCTCCATTATCCCGATCTTCATCCTATTCGTCATGTTCCAGAAGTACTTCATCGACGGCATGACCGCAGGCGCGGTGAAGGGGTAATCACTACAATGCGCGACAAAAAGCAGCACGTTCCCACTGATGGGACGTGCTGCTTTTGTGATTTCGGCGGCGGTTAACGCCGCTGCCGATTAATTATGTTTGATGTCGAGCGCATCCGCGAACCGCCTCATATTCGCGCCCGTGAAGTTCTTCACGTTGGCGCCGCCGTCCGGATAGTAGCGCCCGATCACATAGTTGCTGCCCTTCGCCGGACCGATCGTAGCCGTCAAACCGCTGCCCGCAGCCTGTCCCGTCCGATCCCCGGCGAATGGAGCTTTGAAATGCAGGTCCTTCAGTCTTCCGAGCGTATGACGCAGATGCCCCAGCACGTCGTCCGGCGATTTGGCACTCGGCCAGATCGAGTTGTACGCCTTGATATCCATGAAGTCGAATGTCTGATACCGGTGACGGTACATGAAATGCCGCATGCGCTCGTCAGAGATTTCTTCGAACCCAAGCGGACTCGTCCATCCTTTCCCGATAGCCTGGACCGCCCCAACGCCGCTTCGGTCCGCGAACGCGAGCAGCGCATTCGTCTCCGTCGCCAGGATATTCTGCGCTTTCATCCGGCTGGCAACCCCGCCATCCTGCTTGTGGGTCGTCATGAGCGTCTGGATCGCGGCTCTCAGCGGATTGGCGTACGTCATCAGATTCGCCGTCTCGACCGGCGTCAGCCCTTGGCACATGGAGGCGAGCTGCGCCGGCTTCCACCCTGCGTTCAAGTACCCTTGCACGGCGGCCGAAGGCACGCCGCCATCCAGCATCGGCTGGACGTGCAGCGACGGGTCGAGCTTCGACAGGTCAGCTACCATCGCCGGATCGGTGATCGGCGCCTTCTGGTAGAGCGTCAGCAGCTTGCTCCCTTTCGCGCCTTGCAGCGGAAGCAGATCGTCCCGCAACCGGTCGCGGTCCGGCTGGAGCTGAAGCAGCTGTTCCAGAATATCCAGCTCCTTGACCGTCCCCATCAGTCCCATAATAGCCGCCGCATCCGTCAAATCGCCCGGCTTCATCTGCTGCAACGCCCACAGCGTGTCGGTGTTGACTTTGCCTCGGGCAAAGTCAATCACGTCCTCCAGCTTGAGCGAAGGAAGCCGCAGCAGCGATTCCCCGGCAGCCGCTTGTTGTCCTTTCTGACTTAAAATGTCGACCATCCCGGCGACATGCGCTTCGCCGAGCTGTGCGGTCTGCGCGATCGCCCATACCTTCACGCTGTCCGCCAGCTTGGAAGCGATGAACGCCCCCATTATCTGCAGGACAACGGGATCGGCCGACGTATTCTTCACAACCTCTGCCAGATGGGTCAGCTCATCGGGCGCGGTCCGATAGAGGTCCAGAACCGCTTCCAGTTTCGGACCGTCATACGCCGACGCTTGTCCCGCGACGGCTTGAACGAACGGCCCCGGTACGGCGGGAAGAGAACGCAAGTAGCCGTACAGGCGAATCGTTTTCTCCAGCGTTAGTACGTTCCCTGCCGTCATGTCCGTCAGCCAGTCAATATGCTTGGCCGCGACTGCGTGATCTCCCGCATGCTGGAGCACGAGCTGGGTGAGCGCCGCCGCATCGCCGTGGGTCGGCTTGTGCTTGTACAGCCGGATAAGCTGACGGGCCATGTCCGGATTGCCGCCGGCCGTTTGCAGCGCCTCGTGCGCTTCCTTGCTTTGCTGCTCGTCCTGCAGGAACCGCTTCGCCGCCTCGATTTCCTTTTGTTTATCGGTTTCGGCTTCGGACTGTGCCTTTTCTTTATCCGTTGCGACACTCTCGCGGACGGTCTTAATCTCGCCATCCAACTTCTTCTTGGCGGTCTGATCCGTTTTAGAGGCTTTGGCAACAAGACTAACTTTATCGCCCGAGATGCTGGAGATTTTCTTCTCCCGCCCCTCTTTGAACTTCGCGATCTTCGCCGCCACGTCCTGATCGGCCTTCACGTCGATTCCTTGCTCCCTGGTGACCAACGCGTCGTTCTTCCGCTTCTCGGCCCCTTCCTCGACCTGCTGCTTCGTATCCTCCCGGAATCCATACAGCGCTAGCTCGTTCAAGACTTCGCTCGCCCTGGCTAGATCCCGGCCCTGCTGCATGTAGATGTCGCGCGCCTTCTCTAGCAGATCCGGATCGGCGCAATCGTAATTCGGACGCTCCTTCACCAAGTAAGCGCACAGCTTGAATAACCCTTCCGCATCCAGATCGTCCTGGGAAGCAGCCCACCAGGCGATCTCGTAGTTGAAGCCGGTCGCTTGCAGAAAGTGGCCAAGATGTCCCGCCTTCTCGACATCCCCGCCCGCCAAATCGAGCGCCACCCCTCCAAGGCTCTGCAGCTCGCGATGCCGTTGGATGACCGGAAGCGCGAGAGCCGCCGCTTGCCGCGGCTCGTCTGCCCGGCGCTGAAGCGCAAGCATCTGACGTACCGCGCTGTTGCCCGCCATGCGCTGCATCGTTAAGATTGACGCCGCCCCGCCTTGCGCCGTCTGTCCGGCGTTAGGCCGATTGGCCCGCGCCGTCTCGCCGTCATGGCGCCCGACCTCCCGCTTCGCGGGGACGAGCCCGCCGCTTTTATCGCTCATCGTCATTGCTTCTCCTTCAAGCCCGGAATGATCCTCTTGATTCCGACGGCTTAGCGCCTTTTTTAACCTCTATTATACGGTACAATCATGGGGGCGTGGAGCGAATTTCCATTCTCTTGCACCTCGTGTGCCGCAAAATGAATGCTAGCCTGGTTGCCTGCCGTATAGAATGGAGTCATACCTGTTTGAGAAGCTGCTGCATATCCGTAGGATAAGGCGACCGATTGCAATAAGCTGCAGCGATGAACCAATCCAAAAAAGAAAAGAGGCTGTTCATGAAGATCGAGCTGACGACGAATGGACATCAAGCGACACCGGCGGCAGGCACCATGAGAGCGCTAGTATACGAGCGCTACGGAACTCCCGACGTCCTCCGCTTGGAGGAGGTGGACATCCCGAAACCGCGGGACCATGAAGCGCTGATCGCGGTCCGCGCCGCATCGGTCAATTCCTGGGATTGGGATCTGCTGCGCGGCAAACCTTTTATTACCCGGCTCGGCGGTTGGCGTAGTCCCCGTTACCGTACGTTGGGCGCGGACATTGCCGGGCGCGTCGTGGCCGTCGGCACGGCCGTGACGAGATTTCGCCCGGGCGACGAGGTGTTCGGCGACCTGTCCGGCTGTGGGTGGGGCGGATTCGCCGAGTATGTATGCGCCAACGAGGAAGCGCTGACCTTGAAGCCGGCAGGAATCAGCTTCGAACAGGCTGCGGCCATTCCGCAAGCGGCCGTCCTCGCCTTGCAAGGATTGCGCGATCTAGGGAAACTGCGCGAAGGTCATCGCGTGCTGATCAACGGTGCCGGCGGCGGCGTGGGCACGTTCGGCATCCAATATGCCAAGCTGCACGGGGCGGAAGTGACGGGCGTGGACAAATCCGAGAAATTGGAGACGCTGCGCGCCGTCGGGGCAGATCATGCGCTCGATTATACGAAAGCGGATTTCACCGCCAGCGGCCGGCAATACGATCTCATCCTCGACGTGGTCGGCAACCGTTCGATCCGGGCGATCAAACGCGCGCTCGCCACGGATGGTACGTACGTCATGGTCGGCGGCCCAATGCCGCGCATCCTTCAGGCCGCATTGGCAGGTCCGGTGTCGGAACGGCTGGAGCGGAAGAACGTCAAAGTACTCGTACATAAACCCAATCATCACGATCAGTCGATTTGGAGGGACTTGGTCGCGACGGGCCAAGTCAGACCGGTCATCGATCGGCTGTTCTCATTGCAAGAAGCCGCCCAAGCCCTTAGGTATTTCGGAGAAGGCGGCGCGATCGGCAAAGTAATCGTCAGTATGGAGGAGCAGACGAAATAAAGAAAGGATTACGAAAAATCGGCTGCTCGACGGCGAGGTGCCTATCGATGATACAAGTAGCGGATCGATCATGCTAATACGAAGCTGCTCGGCGTGCCGCTCTATAGCGGGTGTAGCTCAATTGAAGCATGTGCAGGCGGGGCGGACGACGTGAGATACCTCGTCTGCCGCTTTATGGATGCACGCCAACAGACAGCCGATCAACTGATCGGCTGTCTGTTGGCACGCTAATAGAGACTGCTGTGATGGCGAGGTATTAGTAGGATTGCTGTCTCGCCAGGCGGCGGAATTTGATGAACGATACGATCCGCCACGGGAGCACATAGCCGAATACGACCGTTATGAAGAGCGCCATCAAGCTCTGAGGATCCATGCCGGATAATTCCTGACGAAGCACGAAGCGAACAATGAGCACCCCCAGGAAGGCCGCGATAAATCCCCAGTTCTTCTGGGTATAAATCTGGTTGTCCTCTCTCACCTCGTAATTCGTTGTCCAAATCAGCGGGATCGAGAATAGAATGCCGAGTCCGAAGGCGGCCCCGAATTCCCAGCCGGGTACGTCGACGTTCTGGTTCGCGATCAGCGACAAGCCGGGAAGCATGAATAAGATCGGGATCAACAGACGAAGGCCTTTGCCTCTTATCGGGCGATACATGCTTCGCGTCCTTCTCCACAATACCAAGGCTGCTATTACGGCGATAATTACGTATAAATTGTATCCAGTCATTCCAGTTCACCTCATATATTGGATAAGTTGTATGTTACGATTTAAGGCGGCACATGGGTAGTGACAAATATCATAACTTTCACCTCCCACCCCAAAAAAGTGATAAACTGGTTGAATGAGGAAGGGTGGTGCTATGCAACAGAACCTTATACCGAGACTCGATCGAAGCGTCCTATGGGGAGTCACGGCGATCCTCATCGCGGCAAGCTGGATCGGCAATCTGTGGTATTACGAGACCATGCAGCTGGAGAAGCCGGTCTTTCTGAAGCATTATATGGTCGTCTATCCCAATGCGAATGATTGGATCGAGCTGACCTATGCGGAGAACAAATCAACGGGCAAGAAGGTGACCGCGGTCCAGATCGAGGAACTGCCTTCGCTCCTGTTCCGAATCGATCCGCACCCGAATACCTACACGCATCAAGTGCTCGGGAAAGCCTATGGCGAATGGAGAACCGGGGACGAAGAGCAGGCGGAGAAGGCATCGATCACGGTCAAGGAAGCCACCGTGTTCTATAGCGAGGGTCCGCCCGAGAAGGTGCCAATTGGGGAAATCCAGATCGTATGGGATCGTCGGCAAGGCGTATTGGAAACATCATCGACCTCGGGTTCCACGGATGGCAGCGGCCATTATAGCGTGAACGTCACGCAGCCGATCACATTGGAGCATGTCGATTACAGCTTCAGCGACAGAACGAGCGCGACGTTCGAGTTGACCATGCAAGGCCGGGGAGAACCCGAACCGCAACTCCCTTTGCATCTGTCCACCGGGGATCTCCTGACATTCAACTATCGGTGGAACATACCGGATAATTCCGCTGCCGCCTACGAGGTTTATAAAACATACATTATGCTGACGTACAAGACAGAGGATGGCCGCACGATACAGGATCGCCTCCCCGTCAATTTCAACAAGAACCTGAGCGAGAAGCAGATGAAGCGGCTGGCGCGCGCGGGAGGTGAGCTTTCTTGAACTATTCCATGCGAACCACGCTCAGGCGGCTCGGCTGGGGACTTGTATTTCCGCTCGTCGATATCCATGTTGGTCCTATCGATGTCCTCCCTGATCTGATCGGATATTTGCTTATCGTAAGCGCCTTAAGGCAGTTGGGAGCCGGATACGGGGTGGATAAGACGGCAATCTGGCTGGCAGCCATCCTGGCTCTCTTGGCTGTGCCGCGGCTCTTAGTGAATACGAGCATGAACATCGACCAATACACGACCAGCCCGTTTGCCCTGCATATTTATGGGCAAGGGGTTGTCATCCTGCACAGTCTGTTGGCGTATCGGGTATTTCAAGGACTGTATGCAAACGCCATAACGGTCGCACCGCCGAAGCTCAAGGATGCCATCGTGAACCGACGCAAATTCTACATGACCGTGTTTGCCGCGCAGCTATTCTTTTATCCTTTCCTGTTGAATCTCGAGTCAGGTTGGGTCATGCTGCTCATGGGTCTGCAGCTGTGCTTTATTCTCGCGGAACTTCTGCTTATCCGGCTGCCTTTTCGGTTGTCGCGCATCCGTATCGCGCCGCCTATAGGCGACCGCGATAATGCGGCAGCCGAACTGTTATAGCGAGCGTACATTAACGCGAATGTCCGTAAAATCCCTCCTCTTTAGCCATCGTTCGTTTTTTGATTGCCGCTATTCACGCAATGAAGCAGCTGCCGGTGTCATCGGCAGCTGCTTTTTCATACGGCTGGCGCTATTCTCTTCTTGCTTACAATCCTGCCGACTGCGCCACTTTCATCGATTCCTCGCCCGTGATCGGACCGGTCACGCCATAGTGAACGCCGTCTACCGACCAGAACAGCTCGGTCATGCCCGGCTGCTCGAAGATCGCCCCGTCTGCGTCGCCGACCTTCGTCTTCGTGAACAGCTCCGCCGGATAGGCGGGAGCCATGCGGCTGGCGGAGAACGTCACCGTCTGCTCGCCGGACGTATACGTCAAGAGAATATCCCGGACCGGCTGGCCAGGCATCCCTACGGCAACCATCTCCGTTAAGGCATATCCTTGCGGCACATCGGCCGGCAGCCGCAAGCCTTCGCCGAAAGCGGCCTTCGCTTCTTCGATCGAACCAAGCGTCGTCGTTGTCAACCGGGACAGATCCGAGCCCGCGACGCCTCCGTTCGTCTGCCCCGGCGGAACGTTCTCCGCCGTGTTGTCCGCAGGCGCCGGCACCCTTGGCTGCCCGACCAGCGGGACGGCGATGACGATCATGACTGCGGCTGCCAGCGCCGCAGCTCCCGCTTTCCATGACTTCGCCAGCGATCGCGGACGCTCTATTTTCTCTCCGGCCGCTTCTTGACGTATTCTCCGCTTCAACTGCTGGCTCATCTCCATGCCCGAAAATAACATCTCGTCCGACTCCTCTCGAAATTGTCGACGCAGCTTCTGATCCCTATCCATCATGCAAAGTTCCCTCCTTACCCATATCGCGGGCAAGCATTTCGCGTGCCCGGTGCAGTCTGTTGCGCACAGTGCCCTCCGGCGTGTTCGTCGCCTCCGCAATCTCGCGCGTGCTAAGGTCCGCGTAATAATACAAGTACAGCGCTTCCTGATACGGTAACGGCAGGCGAAGCACATGCTGCAGCACTTCGCTCTTCTTCAATCGTTCGAGCGCCTCTTCTTCGACGCTAATCGTTCGTCCCAGCTCTAACTTACCGGGCTCGGTGGGCTGCTCCGTAAACATGCGTACGCCCATTTTGTCGTGGCAGACGTTAACCGTGATCGTCGTCAGCCACGTCTTGACGGCGCTGTCGCCGCGGAACGCGGACCAGCTGCGGTATGCGCGGAGGAAGACCTCTTGACTGATATCCTCGGCGAGGTAGGCATCGCCTGTATAGAAGAACGCGGTCCGCAGGACGTTCGCGCCGAACGCATCCATCAGCTGTTCCAGCGCTTGCGCGGGTTCTTTGGCGAAATCTTGCTTGTGTCGTTGGCCGGCCGGCTTCACTTGATCACCACCTCCACCCTATTAGACGGCCCGCGTGCGCAATCCGCTGCACGGCATTCGGCGCCAACGCAAAGATAGGCATCAAGGCAGGTTGTCCGCATATGAAAAAGCCGCAGCCTTGGAAACGAATTCGTCCCGAGACTGCCGCTGTTGTGGGTTCGCGCTACTGTTCGACGTTCGCATGCCGCATCAGCCATGGCTTGATGAGCGGAAGGACGGCTGCCGGCTGCATCGCTTTGGTATGGTCCATGCCGCTCCCCGCCATTATCTCGACCTTCCAGCCCAGCTCCGCCAGCAGTGTCCGGTTCCGCTTGAGCGCCCCGGCAATATCGACGGTGACGCCGCCGAACGGCTCGCCGTAGACGATCGTGTCGTGCTCTCCTGCAAAGGCGAGCCGCGGAAGATGTTGCAGCTTCTGTTGAATCAGGCGGTCGTCGAAATCCGCAAGGCTCTCGTACATCGTCACGAATTGCTTCGTAATCTCGGGCCGGATCGTCACTTTAATATTGTCCCAATCGATATCCTGCGGGTCCGCGAGCGGGTCGGAAGGGCCTGCGGGCGTCTCCGCCTCTTGCTGGTTGCGCAGCGCCTGCTCATGCGTACGCTTCGTCACGATCAACATTTCCCGGTACGGTCCTTCGTAGGGCGGGAAGCCGCCCATGATCAAGCTGTCCAGCCGATCCGTCCTGATCGCCAGCTGCAGTCCCGCGAGCGCCAGCCAAGAGTAGCCGTAATAGCTGAACGACTTCACCTGCATGGCATCCGCGATGTGAAGCAAGTCTTGGACGACCCGCTCGGCCGTCAGCTGCTCCACCGGATGCGCGAACAGATAGCTTTCATAGTCGAAATAGAGCACTTGAAACGCGTCAGCCAAGCCTTCCACGAAATGCTTGCCTAAATCGGGGTCGACGCCCCACAGCTTCAGGTTGTCAGCTTCTGGTCCTTCGACGGACTTCTTCGCGACCGGCAGCATGACGACCGGACGATCCGGGGCGCCGGCCAATCCCACTTCGATGTCGGCGCTGCTCGAGAGGCGTATGTTTCGAATCAATGGCATTCGCTCCTTTATCGTGTCCTCTCTATAAGAATAGTACATTCATGCAATCTTTCGGTTTGGTCGGCCGATCGCCTTGATTCCCGCCCGACAAACACGTATCCATGTTGTTGGAGCACTTGAAGGTTTCACTTGAAGTTAACCCCATGCACATTCCGAACGCGATTACGCCCCATATGAGCTTCACGAATATAAAGGGAATTTCGATGATGCCGTAGATGCCAAGCAGCGCGGATACTGCCATCAGAATCAGCGATATGCCTTTGGACGGTCGAGATTGGTACATGCGCGATTCCTCCTTGGATTTGGTTGCATTCACTAAGCCGTTCATGCCCGCGTCCGCCCAATTGTAACCTGTACACCACTATCGAACAGCGCACGGACGCCGACGAGATCGATAGCGACCTGTACGTCTCTATCGAACCGCGTACTAGCGCCGACGAGATCGATAGCGACCTGTACGTTACTATCGAACCGCGCCCCGGCGCCGACGAGATCGATAGCGACCTGTACGTCACTATCGACCCACATACCGACTCCCACAAGCTCGATAGTGACCTGTACGTCTCTATCGAACCGCGCACCGGCGCCGACGAGACCGATAGTGACCTGTACGTCACTATCGACCCGAACATCGACGCCCGCGAGATCGATAGCGACCTGTACGTCTCTATCGACCCACATACCGACTCCCACGAGCTCGATAGTGACCTGTACGTCTCTATCGAACCGCGCACCGGCGCCGACGAGATCGATAGCGACCTGTACGTCTCTATCGACCCGCGCACGGACGCCGACGAGCTCCATAGTGATCCGTACGTCACTATCGAACCGCGCACCGACGCCGAACGAGCCCCGATTGGGATGTGCCAGCACCCGCTTCTAAGCAACAGTGGCGGCCTAGGCCTAACACCGCAAAGCGCCAACTCGCGCTTGCCGACTGCCGGCAAGCGCTATTCGGTTGCCGGCAGCAGCGCCGGATCGAATTCGACCGTAACGATCAGCTGGTGAATCGGGCTGCCATCCTTGGCACTCTCCTCGTAGAGAATCAGCGTGCCCGTCGGACTCGTAGGGCTGATCGGCTCCTTCATCTGCACCTCGAATTCGAAATCCCCCCACTCCGGCGCCCCTTGACTCGCCTGTACGTGACCCTCCGCCAAAACCTCGTGCCCGTCTTCGAGCGTGTAGCTGAAGGCTGCCTCGAATACACGGGCCTGCCCTTTCACCTTGAAGGTTCGCCCAACCTCGGCTCCCTGCTCCGGACTTAGGATGCGAAATGCCTCGTTCTCCGCGACGTATGTCTGCCCGGATGTGCCGTCGTCCGCCTTTGGCTCTTCCTTACCGCCCGAAGCGGAACCGGCGCCTGGCTGGCCACCTCCCGTATTCGTACCCGGCTCCGGATTAGCGCGGCCCGGTTCTTCGTCGGACGCCTGGCCCTTCCCTTCACCTTCGCCCTTGCCCGCGTCATTCGAGTTGACTGCTCCTTTATCATCATCGACGTCCGGCGTCGCCGCTCCTTCACCCTGCGCCTCGTTCGAGACCGCGTTGCCACCATCGCTCGCCGTATTCGCGCACCCGCTCGCCGCAAAAATAAGCGCCGTCATCAGAACGGCCGTGACTGCAATTGTATACACCGATGTTTTCGACCTCTTCATTACCTATCGCCTCCTCTTTCGGTATGGAGCTTTCTGTCTCCTTGGTCCTTACGACGAAGACGGACAACGAAAGGTTTCAATCCCCAGAACTGGCAAAGCCATCACGCCGAACGAACAAGCCTTAAGTAAAACAAACTTGACTGAATGTATAGTTTATATTACATTGTGTATAGAACAACATACGTTATGTAAAATCTTAGTTACAGGGGGAGCCGCTTGTGACCTACCAGGAAAAGAAAAGCATCGTATCGCTGATCAGTGCCATACTCATCTTCGCGTCGTACTGCGTGTACATGGTGCCGCGCTACCCGGAAGGAGGATTGGCGACGGCGGACACGTTCCGATATTGGGGAACTTTCGTCCTCATGCTGGCGCTATTCTCCGTCATCGCGAACATCGTCATCAGCATTGTTTTTAACGTGATCTATCGCATCACGACCCGGGAGAAGGAGCCGAACTTCGCGGACGAGCTGGATAAACTGATCGACCTGAAGGCCTTCCGCAATTCATTCTTCGCGTTTATCCTCGGCTTCCTGCTCGCTATGGGATCGCTCGTCATCGAACAGCCGACCGCGGTCATGTTCGCTATTCTGATCGGCGCGGGTTTCGTCTCCGAGGTGACCGGCGCGGTGACGCGGATTTATCACTATCGGAAAGGAGTCTAGCATGGGCAAAAATCTTGTCGGCAATCACATCCGCAAATTACGGTTCAATCAGGACGAAATGACCCAGCAGCAATTGGCTGACAAGGTAGGCGTAACAAGGCAGACGATCGTGGCGCTGGAGAAAGGCAATTACTCTCCGTCGCTCGAGCTTGCCTTTCGCATTGCGAGGGCGTTCAATCTGCCGCTCGAAGAGGTATTCTTTTACGGGGAAGACACGAAGGGGTAGTCCATTATGACGATGAGAAGGGGAAACACGATGAACGCGAATCCAACCTCCGCCAGAATTGTAGGCGTCCTGTTTATTGTAGCGGCCGTTACGGCGGTCGCCGGTCTTCTGCTGTACGATCCGATTCTCAACGGCTCCGATTATCTGCGCACGGGAGCCGAGCATGGCAACCAGATCATCCTCGGCGCGGTGATGGAGCTTGCGCTCGTCGTATCCGCGATCGGCACGGCCACGACGATGTTCCCCATTCTGCGCCGATACAACGAGACGATTGCGCTATGGCACGTCTGCTTCCGGTTCCTGGAGGCGATCGTCATTACGGTCGGCATCGTCAGCGTGCTGGCGCTGCTCACCGTAAGCCGGACATTCGTCGCCGCCGGCGCGCCCGATATCGCCGCGTTCGAGCCTTCGGGGACGCTGCTCAAGGCGATCCACGATTGGACTTTCATGCTCGGCCCGTTGTTCCTGCTCGGCATCAACACGATGATGTACAGCTATATTTTCTATCGGACGAAGCTTGTGCCCCGGTTCATCTCCACCTTGGGCATGACCGGCGCGGCGCTCGTGTTCGTCTGCGCGCTGCTCGTCATGTTCGGCGTAATCGAACAGGTCTCGACGTGGGGTGGCATATTGGCCGCGCCGGTCGCCGCGAACGAAATGATTTTGGCCGTATGGCTGCTAACCAAAGGCTTCTCGACAGATGCGCTCGCCGGGAAGCCGCTGCTGCGAACTGCTCCTTAATACTCGCGGTAACCGCTCCGAAACATAACGAGGCTTCCGGTATCCGCCGGCAGCCTCGTCTTTGGTTGGCAAGATGCCTCGAATTGGTCCTATCAAGGCCGCGATTGCAGCTCCGCGTGATCATTAACCAGACCGTCTGACTTACGAATCGGAGCGGCACATACGTTAATCCGACTTGCATCAATTGGGCCGGCACATCGAGTTCAATCTCCCGCTGATTGACGAGAACGGTCGCGGCGTTCAACGCCAGTTGCATCTCGATCGCCCCTCTGGTGATGATGCACCAAGATTCTCCGAGACGATTCGCAGCGGAATGAGAACCGGTTGCCAACGAGCGAGGCCGCATCCGCTGCCGCAATCTTGGCCGTTCTTCCCATTCCTAGGAGGGTGGCGGCGCATACAACCGGGACGCCAACCTCTCTTTCACAGCTGCCCAATCCTCGTCGATGATGCTGAACACTACGTAATCCCGGCCATTATACTTCTTTCGCAGCGTGCCCTCACGCTGGGCGCCCAGACGCTCGATCGCCCGCTGCGAGCGGGTATGCGCGGTCGTCGTAATGAGCTCTACCCGTACGGCCTTCCACGCCTCGAAGGCGTATTGGAGCAGTAAGTACTTACACTCCGTATTCACCGCGGTCCGCCATACCTCCGGATCGTACCACGTCCATCCGATGTTCAAATTTTTATGAGACTCCGAGATTCTCAAATACCGGGTCATGCCCACCATTCGGTTCAGCGACTTGTCGTAGACGGCATAGGGAAATTCCTCTCCGCGTTCCTTTCCCGCGATGGCCGTGCGAACAAAGGCGAGCATATCGTCGAAATGACGGATTGTCGCCGGGAGATTGTCCCAGATCAATGGAGAGGCCGCGCATGAAAATAACGCTTCGGCATGTTCCAGCTTCAACGGGATTAAGGATACGCGATCGCCCTCTAATTGCACGAAATTCATCGTCTGAATGCCTCCTCTTAAAAATCCAGCGCCTTCTCCAGCCCGGCCACGATCCGCGCTTGCGTCGGCAGCCAATGATCTTCGATTTGTCCGAAAGGATAGACGGTGTCCGGAGGAGCGATCCGCATAACGGGCGCTTCCAAGCTCAAGATGGCCCGTTCGTTGATCTGCGCGATAATCTCCGCGGCTACGCCCGAGGTACGCTGGGCTTCCTGCACGATAACGGCCCGATTCGTCTTGGTCACCGAAGCGACGATCAGATCCATGTCCAAGGGCGCCAAGGTGCGCAGGTCGATCACCTCGACCGTGACGCCCCGCTTCGCCTCCAACTCCTTCGCGGCGCGGAGCGAAGGCAGGACCATGGCGCCGTAGGCGAGCAGCGTAATATGCGCGCCTTCCTTCACCACCTTCGCTTTACCGATGGGCACCGTGTAATCCTCCTCCGGCACCTCTTCCCGGAAGAGATGGTACAGCTTCAGATGCTCGAGGAAGACGACCGGATCGTTGTCGCGCACCGCGGAGAGCAGCAGTCCTTTCGCATCATACGGATTGGAAGGGGCGACGACCTTGAGGCCAGGCGTTTGCAGCAGGAGGCCCTCCAGCGAATCGTTGTGCATCTCCGCGCCTTTGACACCGCCGCCGAAAGGAACGCGAATCGTCAGCGGTGCCTGATACCGGCCGCCGGACCGATACCGGAGCCTCGGCGCTTGCACCAGCATCTGGTCCATCGCTTCATAGATGAATCCGATGAACTGAATCTCCACGATCGGACGGAACCCTTGCGTGCACATGCCGACCGCGACGCCGCAAATGGCGGATTCCGCCAAAGGCGTATCGAACACCCGGTCTTCGCCGAAACGCTGCTGCAAGCCCTCCGTCACCCGAAATACCCCACCTACACCGCCGACATCTTCGCCGAAAATCAACACCTCGTCATGCGCGGAGAGCGCAAGCCCGAGCGCCTGGCGAATCGCTTCTTTCATGTTCATGAGCATTAGACGCACCACCTCGTTATTTTACCTGATTTTTCCTCATCCTTCCAATCGGATTATATAATACAGGCATCAAATAAATATATAACAAACAACAATATTGTCTTATAAAAATATAATTTAAAGCTATTTATGTACTAATACAGATTAAATATTTTATGTAACAGAAAACTAAACATTCCAATTCTACATACCTTCCCCCTATTGTTGGATCACGAAGCGGCATGCTGAATGTCCTGTGAACGAACAAAAAACAGCCGGTCCTTGACCAGCTGCTTCGATAAGCCGATGTATGGGCGGCAACCCGCTCATCGCTCCATTCACATTAAAAGTCGCTTTGCATAACAATGTCTCATTTTCCCGCCGTACATTGGCCTTGTGAACTGCAGACGCAAGCCGGCCGCCTCCAAATTCCGAATGCTTGGCGCATTCTCCGGATGGACGGTAGCATACAGGTGCAAGCACCCCCGCTCCCGGGCGCGACGTTCGCGCAGATCATGGAACCGTCGCTGCAGGCCAAGGCCGCGAGCCGACTCGTGGACGACCGTGGCTTCGAGCACCGCGACGCGGGACAGATGCTGCTCCGGCACGCCGTATTCACGCGCCAGATTGTCCTCGTCAAGCCCGGGGAACGCCACAATCGTGTAGGCGACGAGCGCCTCCTGAATATAAGCGCCATAGATTTCGCCTTGTTCGTCCACGTGCCGGAGCAAGTACGCTTCGTCCCCCATGGCAAACAGCTCGTCTGATGGCAGCCGGGAGATGACATCGGTCATGAACGCGTAAATGCGGCTCACATCCGCGGGTCCTAACCGGCGGATGCGGATATCTGTGCTTTCTTTGATTTGCATGCCAAGAACTCCTCTCACTAGATACGGGGCTGCCTAACCAGATGACCGCCCTCCTCACTTTCGGATGAGAATCGGAACTAGGTTGCGACTCTCGTATATCACGCTTCATAATAGTAAGATATTACAGGTACGAGCGGTAGCCGCAGCTCCATTCATACCCAACGGAGGACCTAATCATGAAGAAGACGCTCTATCTCGCTGTGCTGGCCCTATTGGTCGCGGCCGTCACTTATTTTGCGCGCCAGCCATCCGAAACAACTGTGGAAGACACGGTATTCTCGAAGCTGTCCGGCGATCGCATGACGGCCATCGAATACTATAACTTGGACCGGTCCGTGCATC
Organism: Paenibacillus aurantiacus; assembly: GCF_042431225.1. NCBI lineage: Bacteria > Bacillati > Bacillota > Bacilli > Caryophanales > Paenibacillaceae > Paenibacillus > Paenibacillus aurantiacus. The sequence continues at coordinate 112,310 of NZ_JBHMDO010000038.1, forward strand.
GGGTAATCACCGATCCGAACGAGATTGACCGGATTATTCAAACGCTGGCCGATGTAACCATGAAAGCAGACAACGATATGGACACCCCCGGCGACAAGCTGTACTCCCTGTATATCGAGATGGATGACAAGCGGAGAGCGGGAATCGACTTCTACTCCCGCTACCTGACTGTTTATACGGATGAAGATATCAAAGACAAGCTGCGCAGCTATCGAATAACATCGGAGCTGGATATCGCAAACATTCTAGCGCAATAAGACAATGATGAAGAGCTGCTGGCGCGCGCGTTACCGGCAGCTCTTCGCGTTCGTGCGCGCATTCGTCAACGTGTGCGTCATTCGCCATTTCCTCCGTTTTCTTCTCTTCGTTTACGCCGGCAAACTCACGGTCGTGCGTCGACCCGTCCGCGATCTCACCAAGCTCCTGTGCTTAACTCTACCACATTCCCATCGTTTCCTCTCTAACCCATAGGTCATGGCCTTCTACGTACGATGCGAGAGATGCGACCTCTCTGGCCCGCAGCGCGCCCTCAGCCCCAGGACGGCTCCGTCCGAAGGATGGCGCTATTTTCCGCCCGAAGGCGGTTTGGCGAGATTGCCCATTCCTTTACGATAATATGGCAAACACTTCCAATTTCTTAAGGAGCGAAGAGATGAAGTCTATCCAACGGAACAAGACGAAGAAGACGCAAGCCGTCCTGTCGTCCATCGTCGCGGTTACTCTGCTGATCGTACCTGCAGGCGCCTATGCGCAAGCGCATTCGTCGCCATCGGCAATCGCCGCCGCGGCAGCGGCCAGCCCGGCCACAGCCGTCAATGCACAAGAAGTGCAAGCTTTCGCGGATGCGTATTTCGCCAGACCCGAGGTTCAGGCCAACCTTGCGGGCGCGCTGGTCGTCGTTGTGAAAGGGAATGACGTGCTCATCAACCAAGGCTACGGCTATGCGGACATAGCGGCCAAGAGGAAGATCGACCCCGATCAAACTTTATTCCGCATGGCCTCCATCTCCAAAGTCGTCACCGCTACGGCGGTCATGCAGCTGGAAGAGCAAGGCAAGATCGACCTGACGAAGGATATCTCGGCCTATATGCCAGACATCCGGATTCCGAATCGGACGGGAACGCCCGTCACCGCCGAGCATCTGCTCACGCATACCGCAGGATTCGACTATACCGACGTGTACCGGATTCCGCCGGACCATCAGGGGACTGAGGTCTCGATTGATGAATTAATTCGCGCCAATCTGCCCTCCGTCGTCCGCAAGCCGGGTGAAGCTTACCGTTACGACAACCTGGGCTACACGATGCTAGGTTCTATCGTGCAGCATGCGGCTAAGCAGCCGTTCGAGGACTACATTCAGCAGCGCCTGTTCGATCCGCTGCAAATGAAGCATGCGACTTTTCGGATGGATGAACAGGTTCTTGCCCATGCCGCCACCGGCTATCAAGCGGACATGAAACCGCTCGAGCCGTACCCGATCATGCCGACGATCGCGCCCGGCGGCGGGATGTTCGCGACGGGCAGCGATATGGTCAATTTTATCAAAGCGCATCTGAACGAAGGACAATTCGGCGGCACTCGCATTCTGAAGGAAGACACCTCCAAACTTATGCATCAGCAGCATTATGAGCTCGCGCCAGGCGTGCCGATAATGGCCTACGGCTTCGAATCGTTCTTCCACCGCAGCCATAACGGGCAATACGTCATTGGCAAAGGCGGCGACCTCGAGGGCTATCACTCTTGGCTGTGGCTGATGCCGGAGCAGAATGTCGGCGGCCTGATCGTCGTCAACAGCGATGCCAGCATCGGGATTAGACAGCAGTTTTTCGATGCGTTCATGGATCATTTTTATCCGGACCAACCGCGTTCGCAGCCGCAGCCAGACACCGCGCTTCCGGCCGACCAGCTCGCCGCGTTCGAAGGCACCTACCGCAGCTTGCGCGCGCCGATTCTGGCGCTGAAGGTCACTGCCGTGAACGGGAAGCTGCAGGTGAGCGATTCGAGCGGCACTCATAAGCTCCGCGCGATCAGCCCGCCTCTATTCGAGGATGACAACGGCAGCCCAGCCGCATTCAAGACCGATGCCGAAGGCAACGTGGCCTATATCTACTATTCGTCCCCGGACAGCATGTACGAAAAAGTAGAGGAGGCTGCGCCCTATTCCGATGTGAGCGAGGAGAGTCCGTATGCCGCGGATATTCAATTTTTGCGCTCTATGCAAGCCTTTGACGATGAAGGCGCGCTTTCGTTTCGCCCGGAAGAGCCGATGACAAGAGCTGAATTCGTCAGTATTCTAGCCCGATTCTCCGGGCAGCGACCTTCCCCCGACCCGGTCGCGTTCCGGGATGCGCAAGGGCATCCGCTCGCAAGCTGGATTCAGACGGCTGCGGAACTCGGCGGACTCACGGGAACGGGGAAGCAGCTGTTCGAGCCCGACCGGCCGATTACCCGCCAAGAAGCGGCCTCGTATCTATGGCGCGTGGCCAACAATGAGATCGGCCTCCCTTCCGTTGAGACCAAACTTAGCGCCCCGCCTGCGGCATGGGCGAAGGAGGGCGTTCACTATATCGTGGCCAAGGGCATGTACGGGCCGGAAATCAAGACAGACGCCAGCGGTGCCGTAGATTTCCAACCGGTACGCGTGATGACCAGACAAGAGGCGGCCGCCATGTACGCCAGATTCATACAGAAGCTGTTCATGCCTTAGGTCGCGGCCGCGAAAGCGACCTAAGGCAGCCGGAATTCAAGCAAAAAAGGTATCCCCTCGCCATCTTGGATGACGGCCTGGGATACCTTTCGTTCGTTCAGGCATTACCGCAGGTTATCCACCTGCACGTCCGGATTCAAGTCGGCCTCGTAGTCGACCCCGTCGGTCTCAAAGCCGAACAATTGGAAGAACTCGCGGCGATAGCCGTCCAGATCGGAGATCTCGTGAATATTGTCGGTCGTCACGAGCTCCCAAATCTTCTTGACCTCTCCCTGGACGTCCTCGCGCAGCTCCCAATCATCGATGCGAATGCGTCCAACTTCATCCACTGCCGGCTCGGAGCCGTTATATAGACGGTCGGCGAACAATCGGTACATCTGCTCGATCGTGCCTTCATGCAGTCCTTTCTCCTTCATCACCTTGTAGAGCGCGGAGATGTACAGCGGCACCACCGGGATGGCGGAGCTGGATTGCGTGACGAGCGCCTTGCTCACGGTCACATAAGCCTTCCCGTCAAGACCGCTCAGCTTGTCGGTCAAGCGGTCGGCGGTCGCCTCCAAATCGTCCTTCGCGCGGCCGATGGAGCCTTGACGGTAGATGGCTTGCGTAATGTCGGAGCCGATATAAGAGAAAGCGACGGTGCGGACACCATCTGCCAGCACGCCAGCCTCTTGCAGACGGATCATCCACTGTTCCCAATCGTCGCCGCCCATGACGGTGACCGTATTGCGAATCTCCTCTTCCGTAGCAGGCTCGATCGTGATGCTCGTCACTTCCCCGCTGTGGAAGTTAACGGTCTTGTTCGTATAGGACTGACCGATCGGCTTCAGAACCGAGTTGACGGCCTCGCCGGTAGCGGGGTCGTTGCGCCGCGCGGAAGCGACGCTGTAGACGACCAAGTCCACCTGTCCGAGCTCCTGGCGGATCACTTCAATGACGTGGTCCTTCGTCTCGTCTTCGAAGGCATCGCCGGTGACGCTGAAGGATTTCAGTCCTGCCTTGCCGGCTGCGGCTTCGAAGGCGGCCGAATTGTACCAGCCGGCCGAGGCTGTACGCTTCTCGCTGCCCGCGCTTGGACGATAGACGCCGATCGTGTTCGCGCCGGCGCCGAAAGCGGCCGCTATGCGGGCGGACAAGCCGTAGCCCGTGGAAGCGCCAATAACGAGCACGTTGCGCGGGCCTTCGATGGCCGGCTTTCCTTTGATGTACGTAATTTGTTCTTCAACTTGGCGCGCGCATCCTGCCGGATGGGCGGTCGTGCAGATGAAACCGCGTGTTCTAGGTTTGATAATCATGGTTATAGAGCCTCTCTGTGTCGTTATTCATTGTTTTCGTCCGGCTTCGAGATTCGTAGATGCCGTTATGACATAACGTATTATAACAATTTATTGGATGCAGGCATACTTTTTGCCGGAATCCGAACGGGAACCTGTATCAGCCGTCTGCCCACTTCCATCGTTCCATGAATATCACCGGTAATATAGATCATGGCATCACTTTATCCCGCATACAGATGCTCAGTTTGTATTCAATTACGGTCTTTCTCGCTTTCACTTACAAAGCTAGTCATCCCCAAAATAAGCTTGAATGCGTTTCGCGACTTCCTCGTTCGTTTGAACCCTTCCTTGGAGTCCCAAATCATGACGGTGTTGCCCAACCATATTCTTAAATAGATGGAGTGAAATATAATGGGCCTGATGATCCCTTTTTGCTCCCTTTCGGATCCATCCGGAAGTTCTGTTTCCGTTCGGACGATCCAAGTATTGCCCAAGCCGATCTCGATATATTTCAAACAAGTCCCCCTACCATCGCAGCTCCCTAGTTGACTTTAACGCGAATGACTTTCGGGTGGAAAGCTTCAACTCTGGTACAGGCGCCGCTCTCCAAGCAGAAATTGATCAATGGCTTCCCGATCTCCATCTGCCAATTCTCGTCCAATTCGCTTGGACCATTCGCGTTCGATCGCTGGCTTATTCGAATTGAACTCAACCACTAGTTCTGCCAGCGTGCAATACTCATTGATATCCTGCCAGAACTCATCCGCCGTCACAGGCCGATGATGGGATTCGATATACCAATCGGCTGGATATGCTTTGATCTTCTCGACGATCCGAAGAAAATTCCGCGCCGCATAATATCGGGGGCCATCGTAAATGGCCGGTCCAAGGACATCGCCGAGAAACAGGATCTGTTCCTCCGGGGTGTACATGATACACGAATCTTCTGCATGAACGCCGCCTATCTGTTCGATTTGACAGGATACAGCGCCTAGATGGAGCGTTAAGGTATCGGTAAACGTAATGTCCGGCAGCACAACCCGGATATCGCGCTCCATACCGGCATATTCCTTCTTGATATAGTCCGCGCAGAACGCGATCTCGCTTCCCTGCCTAACGCGTTCGTCAAGCGCTTCGTCCGACCAGTCTAAGCCGACCAGCGGTTGAAGCGCTTGGTACGTCAATTCTGTCGCGACGAGCAGTGATGATCTGTCATAAGCAGCGCCAAAGCTGTGATCCCAGTGCCAGTGCGTCAGCGCGGTTAGCGAAGGCCGAGCGGGATATTCGTTCCTCACCGCTTCCCGGAACGCCGCCGCATGACGCAGCGAGTTGCCGGCATCCAGAAAGAGCGTCCGCTCTTCGCCGATGATCGCACCGAGAATGGGGCGGTCAACCGAACCGTCTGCGGGCATGTATACAAACCGCCGAGTTAGCTGTTTCATCATGTTCAAAATCTCCTATGTCGTCGAATGCCGCGCCGTTGCGTGACAGGACATCCTAGCAATCCTTAAGCGGAATGGAAAAATCAACATAAAAAGGATGATGCTCTTCATTCAAACAAAGCTCGATGCGCTGCTTGAAATTCCCCCAGCTTACCATCTCTAATGCGGTCTCGATTGGAAAATATCCGACCTCCAGAGACTCCGGGGTAATCGTTAATTCTCCTCCGACCGGCCGGCCTAAAAATAACGTGTTGCAAATACTGGCGCCTACATTTTGAAAAATACCGCAGAACTTGGTCACTTCGATATCGATCCCGGTCTCTTCCTTGGTTTCCCTGATCGCGGCATCCTTCAACGATTCCCCTTCTTCGACTTGCCCGCCCGGCATCTCCCATCCCCGCTTGGGCCCTCGGATCAATAACAGCTCGTTACGCTCATTCACTACAATTGCCGCCGCAGACACGATATGCTTTGGAGCCATTTCATCGTCCTCCTTCTATTAACAAGCCTCGATTTATACTTCATGACGTGCGAAACCACTTGCGCAGCAGATTGATTTGCGCTTGATGATAGCGGCTATGGTCGGCGATGTGCCACAACCCCCAACGAAGGGTCGCTTGCTTCTCGTTGTCGTGTCCGAACGTGACCACTCGCGCGAGATCCGCATCTGTTAATTGCACACAGGCTTCTTCGAGCATATTCATAACCTCTTCATATTGGGCCATCAGCGTATGCCGCGGCACGCCATGGATCATTGGAATCCGATTCCGTTCATCGATCATGGGGCCGTATATTTCTTGCATGGCAGGCGGCACCGGTTGTCCCTTTATGCGAAACACCCAGTTCAGATCCACCACTGCAAGATGCCGGATCAACTGCGCCGTACTATTAAAATCGCGATGAAGTCCCTTGTAATCGACCTCTTCTTGCGACATCCCTTCGGTGATCGATCGCAGCCGCGCGTTATTCTCGCGTACGGCGGCAACTAACATGCCCACAATCGGGGACAAATTGGCTTGGCCTTGCAAATCGTAGAACACTCCGGTTCCCCCTTCTCGTCTTCACAATCCCATTCGTTCGATGATGCGAGTCAACTGTCTCGTCAAGTAAGGCGAAATGTCGCCAATGCCAGACAAGGCTTCCAGCAAGGGGAACGTATGCCCTCCCCAAGGGCCACGCGGGTCAAAAACTTGCCGTCCGATCCGCACCCCACCGGCTTCCAAGAAGCCGTTCAATCGCTCCAATCCTTCGGCAAGCACGCTGACCGGCAGCGGTTTGTTCCTCCGATGGGACCATTCCGCTAAGAAGGACATGCCGCGCAAAATATCGTATTCGAAGAACCGCGGGAAGCATGGCTTCAGCCAATCCGTCTCGATGACGCTTCCGTCCTGTTTGGCGCATACAAGTCGATGCTCGATGAGATAACGCGCCCCTTCGTCCAAGAACGCCGCTTCCCGATTCGTGAATTCGCGGTCGGTATGCCGCAAGATCGCCTCCAGCGGAGGCAGCGTGGAGATGATCGAGCTTTTCCGCGAGCCCATATACGCATCCGGATTGCAGTTCAGCCCGCCGTCGGGCAGCTGATGGTTTAAGAGCCACTCGCGAATCCATGGCTGTTCATGGTCCAACTCGCAGCCGCACGCCATCAGGATCATGTAATACACGGCCAGCTCGCAGTGACAACAATCCATCTTCCGCTTATCCGCTTCACAGGTTGGCTGGTCTTTCTCGGTAATGACGAATGTCTGCCAAACTTGCGTCTCCAGCAAATGTTTGGCGCTTGCGATCGCGGAAGCCGGAATGCGTTTCGCTGCTCCCATTTCATAGAGAGCGGCCATATGCCACCAAGCCCCGTCCCACTTTCGACGGCTGTCTTCCGGACGTGCCGCCTCCCATGGCGAAGCAGACGCCAAATACCGTATCGATTGTTCCATTGCGACGTCAATCCGCGGATTCGTTCCCAACCGCGCCACTCCTCTGCCTGCTCGCTGCTTTCCGGAACAGTCTGTCTCGCTCTGTTCCCACCCGCTTCCAATTTTATCAAGTTGCCTGGCTGCTTTTCTATCTTTTTTATCGATGGATCAAAGAAGAAGCGCAATCCGCGTTCCCGCCGACTGCGCCTCATCCTCTCGCTTATTGCCACGCTTTGCCGCTCATGATGGAGCTTCGTAGTTTCGCAGCGGCATCCCTACATATTCCCGGAAAGCACGGATCCGATCCGCCTCGTATTCGAAGACGACCGCCAGCTCGTTGCGATACGGCCGGCCGTTCAACGAACCTTCCGCGCGGAAGACGACCATCCCCCGGCTCTCATCCGCCAGCTCGATAACCGGCGTCAGCTGCACCTGCAGCACGGAACGCTCGAAGCGGATCAGCTCCTCGAAGCGCGCCATGCCGCGCTGCTCCTCATTCCATCCCTCTAACGGGAGCGGCACGAAGAAGCGAAAATCCTCCGTCGCCATCGTCCCGAAATCCGTCGTATCTCCAGTTTCGAACGCCTGCTTGAACGCTTGAAATACGGTGCTAATCCTCGATTGGGCCATCCCATATCGCCTCCTGACCGAATCTGCATAACGAACTTCAAGACGAGCGGTTAACGGACGAACTTCAGCAAGCTGGATATAACGCCAAGATGAATCGCTTCGTGCATGAAGGCGAAATTGAACAGCTCGCCAGCCGTTTCGAAGCGGAAAGGTCCCATCGCGTACGGCGTCATCAGCTTCTGTTCGAGCAGGTCTGGCGTCAGCTCGGCAAGCCGGGACAGCTGTTCCGCCAACAGGCCGATCAGTTCCGCCTTCGCCGGCGGCGCTTCCGTCCAATCCGAAGGTTTCGTGCCGGAGCCGAAGAATGCCGCATAATGAACGGGGATGGCGGTCGGCCAGCCGAAGCTCAGCGAAGCGTATTTGTCCCACCAGTACGCCAGATGACCGACCTGCCAGCAAATCGTATTGGAGAAGCCCTCCGGCTGGATGTCCATGCCCGTCTCTGGCACGTCTTGAAGATGACCGATAACGATCTGGCGAAGCACCTTTCCTGTGTGAATAATCGATTGAGCCATGCGTATCTCCTCCTGCTTGTGGTTTTCTCTTGACGCCTTAAGCATACCGCTGCGCGGCGAGACCAACCATCACGAGATTCCGATGCAAATGATCGGTTTCGGTAATGATCGCGAAGAGGGGGTTGGTATCGGGGATCGGCCACTTTATAATGACGAAGAAGATGGATCAAGAAATGGGGGACTGGCGCGATGGAACTTCGACAGCTCGAATATTTCGCCGCTGTGTGCCGAGAGATGCATTTCTCCCGGGCAGCTGAACAGCTCTGCACCACGCAGTCGAATCTGAGTCAGCAGATCAAATTTCTGGAGAACGAGCTGGGGCTACCGTTATTCGATCGGATCGGCAAGCGGATCGCGCTCACCGAGGCGGGTCAAATTATGCTCGAACAAAGCAAACATATCTTCGAGCACGTGGATTATGCCAAACGCGCCATCACGGATCTCAAGCGGATGGACGGGGGCCGGCTGGATATCGGCATTTTGCCGGGGGATGGCGATTTGCTGTTCGATGCGCTGCTGATCGATTTTCATCGCGCGTATCCCAAGCTGTCGATCAGCGTGACGGAGACGATGGACGTATACGAACAAGTGCTGCAAGGCACGAGAGATCTCGGCGTGACGACCGTGCCGCTCAAGCCGGATGAACGAATGGCGGTCATTCCGTTATTTCATGAGGAATTCGCGCTGGCCATTCGGTCGGATCACCCGCTTGCGAAGTCGAAGGCGATCCCATTCGAGCAGCTCGCGCAGCTCAAGCTGGTCCTGTTCGGTCCCGAGCACCAGATGACGAAGGTCATTCAGTCGTGCTGCGACGCCAAAGGCATCGCGATCGACAATCCGATCGTCACCTCCACTTTATCGACACTGTTATCGCTCGTCGATCAGGGTATCGGCGCTTCCATTCTCCCCCGGCTGCTGCTCGATTACATGGATCATCCGAATATTGCGACCTTGCAGCTGCTGCACCCCACCCCGAGTCAAGACATCTGCATCCTCCATCGCACGGACAAATTCATGGGCCAAGCCGCGAAGCTGTTCATGCAAGAGTTGCAGGCTTTCGTGGAGCGCGTGAAGCAGCATGCCGAACGTTCGTCGCAATCGCAATCGGGATAAGACACCAAAAATCCGTCGCAGCCGGAGCGGCCGCGACGGATGAATCTGCTATAGAGATGAATGAAGCCCGAACGCCGTGCCGCTTCTTACCACGTCTCGTCCAGATGTTGCGCATAATAAGAGAGACCGCGCCCGAAGTAGAGCAGCTTCTCGTCCGACGTCGTCTCCATCAGTTTGGTCAATGCGAGCTCCATGGCCTCCTTGTGGCGCCCGGTATTATACAGCGCCATCGACAGGAGCACCTGGATAGCTCGATTGGCAGGAAACGCGTCCATGCCCCGGCGCAAAGTCGCCACCGCTTCTTCATATTGCCCGAGCGAGCGGTAGGTGCTCCCAAGGCCAAGCAAGCATCGCTCGAGATCCGCTCCCGTAAGCCCGAGTTCGAGCGCATGCACGTAATACGGAATCGCCGCTCTGCCCATGCCCGAATTGTCATGCGCCACGCCGGTCTGATAGTGAACCTCCGCGACGTCCGGATAGGCGGCCGCAAGCTCCAACAGCAGCGCTCGGGCTTCCGCCAGAATCGCCTGGTCCTGCTTGGCTCGTCCCTCTTCGCGCAGCCCAATCGCCTGATCTAATCGTTCTCTCATGTAGCCTTAGTCCCTTCTGATTTCTTTCTCCATCACGTAATCGTCCATGACGAACCCGCCGCCGATATCCGCCACCTGCTCCCTTACGGTCCGGAAGCCCTTCTTCTCATATACCGCGATACTCGATCCGTTATGCCGATTAACCGTCAGCCATATGTGGCTCAGGCTGCGTTCGTGGCACAGCCGCTCCAGGAATGCCATCGCTTGGCTCGCATAACCGCGTCCCCGGTAGGCTTGGGCGATGTAGAACTTGCTCAGGAAGAGCTTCCTGTCTTCTTCCCTGACCGACATGTAACCGACGGAGGAGTCGTTCTCCTCGTGACGGATCAAGACATATTCGTAGCCCTGACGCTCGATCTGATCCGTAATCGCGGGTACCGATTGGAACTTGCTTATCATGTAATCGATCTGCTCGATCGTAATGAGGGCGATGTAATATTCACGCCAAATCTCCGACGCCAACCGCGCCAGCTCGGCAATGTCATTGGCGCTGTTCGCGCGTTGAAACTTCAACGTCATAGCTAGTTCCCGCCTTTCATTGAGCGGCTTCCCGCAGCGGGATATAGACCTCCGCTTCATCCGGCCATACCGACTTGTCGAAACGATAAATTTCGAGCGCGAGCGCTTTGTCGTGATTGTGCTTGCTAGTGGCTTGCAGATAATCGTGAATGACGCGATAAGGATCATCAGGCGATTGTACGGCTGCATACCGGTGCGGAGGGATCGTGAAGCCGAGCATGCCTTCCGGTATATCGGACAGGCGAGCGACTTCCATGCACACGAAGTACGTGAACAGAATCTCCGACGAGAAGTGCGGACTCACGTACCGTTCGGGATGAAGGACATGTTGGATTTCGCCCTTGCGTCTGAGAAACTCGTTCTTCATTGCCTCTATTCTGTCGGGACGATGGCTGTTGAAGGGAGACGTGATGCACAGGCCAACCAGATGGATTTCCGGTAAGTCGATTTCGTTCACTTGGTTCATGCTCGACATGGGAAGCACCTCTTTCGGAAATTGGTTTACACTCACTCGTTTATCGGTCAGTCGACACGGATTGGACTAAATCTCCTCCGACGGATTGATGAGCGCGAGCACTTGGTGGTCTTCCCATACTCCGTTAATCTTCACGTTGCTGCGCGCGATCCCTTCTTTATGGAAGCCGGCGTTCTCCAGCACGCGGATCGACCCGGGATTGCGAGGCGAGACCTCTCCGACGATTCGGTGAAACTTCAGCTCTTCGAACGCATAACGGACTACCTGCTTCACAGCCTCCGTCATATACCCTTTGCCGTTATGCCCTTGGTCTAGGCTGTACCCGATCATGCAGCTCTGAAGCGCGCCCCGCAGCACCTGAGCCAGGTCGACGCTGCCGATAATGCGGCCATTCTCCTTGAGGCAAATGACGAAGGAATACCGTCGATCGGATTCCCGGTCCGTCTTGGTCTTCTGGATGGCTTGGAGCTGGTACGCCTCCGTCGCATAATCTTCCGGGTTGCTTGGCGAGAACTGCTCGAAGAACGCCTTGTTGCGCTCATACATCGCGGCCAGTTCCGCGGCGTCCGTCTCCTCGGGGAACCGGACGTCGATTGGCGGTTCAGTCATCTTGCAACCTCCTTCCGAAGCTAATGCCACCCATTGTATCATATCCCTGTCCGAAACTCTCGCTAGCCGCTCTCGCTTGCTAGACGTTCTAGAAGAGACCATGACGCATCGGCCAATATCCCCCTTACCCCTTCGTGGTTCAGCCTGCGTTCAGACATCCCCCTCCCACTTCATGCCGATTTCTTCAAAAGAAATCCTGCTCTCGGCCAAACCCGCTTCATCCTCCGATCCAATCAATTGAATCTCCTCCCGCGTTAAAACCAGAACTTCCGAAGGCGCTTCGATTTTTCGTTTGAATAGGGATCGCAGCAAAATCGTTTGCGTTTCGGACATGTCGTAATACGCTTGCCATTCATTTATGGCATGGTCTGCATCCAAGGCTTGTCTTTCTAAGAGAAACCCGCCGTTCTCCAGCATATCGCCCATAGCATCTTGCGAATAAATCCCCTCGCCATCTCCCCAGAATGCCGTTGTAATGAGCGGTACGGTCTGCCCATCAACGTCATCCAACAAATACTGAAGCGTTTCCTGTTCGGCTAACGATTTCACTTCATCAGGCGAGTCGATCAAGTAGTCCAATGCGTCTTTCGCATGCCGTAACCGTTCGCTATGTTCGTTCCGAAAAGCAGCCACCATATATTCGGACTGGAACGTGACGGTTCCCCGCGTGCCGGAAGTATTTTGAACGTTATAATTACACCCATCCCAAGATTGTTCGTGAGCGAACTCGGGATTGTGCGCGGTATCGATTGCATGTGCGATTGAAGCTAATATACACCCTTGCCATAGGTTGTGACATTTCCATGCGATGCCTTGCAAAACAATCCCTCTCCCTTCGGCTTTAACGAGACCAACGACTACTCTACCATAATTTGGATTATTCATCAGCACAAATTAAGATCGCCTAGATTACAACCTGTCCCCCTCTTGAAATCGAAAAAGCACCCAATCCGGGTGCCTTCTCGCGCTTAAATGATCGCGCCTCCGCTACATCGCCATCAGCGGCGGCTCTTGGTCGGTAGCACCCGGAACCGCCAAGCCAGGCGGCTTGACGAGCTGCGCGATCATCGCCAAAGGCGGCTGACCGCTCTCTTGCAGCTGCCTGAGCATCCGCTTCTGATAAAGCGGGGCATGCTCCATCGACTTGGAGAACGACTGGATCAACCGGACCACATCGTCCAGACCGAAACGATCTTCGAGCCGGGCAGCCATGCCGACCAATTGGAACTCGATCAAAGCGAATTGGGCCGCCAAATGCAGCCAGCCAATGAGCGGATCGGATTTGTGCAAATGCGGCAGCAGCTGCTGGTAGCAGACATTCACCGCATAATTCTCTAATACATAGCCATGTTCCCGCAGCAACGGCGCATAGTAGCAATCGTAGGCGTTCACGTATCGGGTCAGGCTTTCATCAGTGAGTTCGCTACCTGTATAGGCTAGTCCGGCGAAGGCTTCCGTCAGACACTGGACATACCGCCGATTCGGGATCCCCATTACCATGCGCATCTCCAGCAGCTTGCGAAGCAGCCTCATACGATCGGGCAAGGATGGAAGCGCGGACGAAGGGCGGAAGGCAACGGTATCGCGCGCATGCTCTCCGATCATCGCGTTCAGCCTATCCAGGACCGCTTCCGGCTCCTCCGGCTGCTCGCCTGCCTGAAGCGCATGAATCAGCTCCGCCCCCTTCAGCAGCCGGTCCTCCATGCGCAGCTCGCGGTTCTGAAGGATATCGATTAGCAAGGCGCGCAGCCGCTTCCAATTCGGGAACGCGTCTTGGCGCTTGGCGTGCGGCCACTGCCGGTGAAGGATATGCCGCTGCTCCGGCCCCTCTTCCAGGGCGATGAACCGAATGCCGCGTTCATTCAACAGAATCAGGCGCGCAGCCTCCGGACAAGCGAGGGATGCCGAACGTTCATACTGGCCTTCCACGATGTTCGTAACCCGTGGGAACGTCGCGCACACATCGGACAGATAGACTTCGCCGACCGTGGCTTGGATGCGGCACAGGCCGTCCGTACGAAGCTGCGGGCAGCGTCCATCCGGCGGCATGATCATTCGGCCGTAATCTTCCGCTCGCGCAGAATCCGGATTCGGTTCGATCTGACCGGCAAGTCCATCCAGCTCGGGATGACGCAGCTGCTCGTAGACGCCGTAGGTCGCGCGGTCGATATCGATTCGCCAGCCGGCGCAGCACGTATCTTCGCAAGCCGATCCGATGCAGTGAAAATCCGTCATGTAATGGGGGCTGTGTACGACTCGCATGCTCATCAACCATTCACTCCTCATCGGTTCGATTGATCTTCCCAATGGTGCGTGACCTTGTGATCCGACTGCTCCCGCCGACTATGATGGAAGCCCTTACACAACTAAAGATAGCGGGTGGAGCAGCGCTTGTAAATCGTTATTTTGCAATGACCCCGCCGCCTCGAAAGCCCGCAGCATCGCGTGTTTGACGAAGCGACGAACCTCGCCTTTATCCCCCTTCGATCACCAAAAAACGCGGCGGACAACCGTCTCATCGGAACCGGTTATACGCCGCCTGTGTCTGCAATAAACTCCCAATCACGCCGTCTACTCCAAGCGTAATGGATCCTCGATCACTAATCCGTCGTAACCCGGCACCCCGTCGCCCTTCTGCGCATTCAGCGTTCCGAGATCATGGATCTTCCAGGCGCCTTCCTCAAGTTTCAACGCGACCTCCAGGTGGGCGGCGTGCCCGATCGCGTAGAACAGATTCAGCGTCATCGTGAATCGGACGGTATCCGGCGCGACGGACACGATGTCGATCGGCGGCCAGGAGAAGGCGCGGGAGGGATGCCCGCTTGTGCGTTGCTCGTCGAAATCGCCCTTCAGCCGCTGGAAGCCCGGATTGTTCCACGCCTCCTCGGTGAATAGCGAGATCAGCTGGTTGGCTTCCAGCGGCCCTTTCGGCAAACTCAAGGATTCGTCCAGTCCGAGCGCCTGCTCGATCAGCTCGGTATATCGCTCCGCCAGCAGGCGCATCTGCTCGCTCTCGCGTCTGCGGTCGGATGCGTCCGTCACGATGAGCTCATGGCCGGCCAAATTCGGCTGCAGCGTCAGCTCAAGCTGATCCTTGCCCGCCATCATCACGATCGTCTCGCCCTGCCGGCGAACGGGCTGATTGTCATCAAGCGGCAGCTCCGTCAGACTGCGCTCCCCCACACCCCTTGAACGGTCCGCGTACCGGAAGACGAGCGGGAATGCCTCGCCTTTACGGGTCACCGCAAAGGCGCGCAAATATCGCGGATTATTTGGGGCTAACCCTTTGCCGAAAAGATACTGCTGCGGACGAAACAGCAGCAAATCCCAGCCGTCGAACGAGACGCGCTCCATATGCGCCAAGCTCGCCTCTTGCTCCAGCCGCAATCCCTGTATAGCGGGCAGCTCCTTGCGCGCACCCGCCCTGGCCTCGAAGGTGACGGTATAGTCGCCGTAAAACTGCAAGCCGTCTTCCTGGACATCCGCTACTTCGCCGGCTTGGGGCTTCAGCCGGATCGTCCCATAGCGCGACTTCCCCAGCACGCGCGCGCCCGCTTCCTTCTCGGCCGGCTTGTAATAGCCCTCACGCGTCCACCACTCGTTCAGCTCCGGCGCTTCCGAGATTGACGGGGGCAGGATCGGCAGCCCCCCTGCCGTCTGCTGTACCGAGTTCGGCGTCTTCGCATACCGGATCGCCCGTTCTCCGTCGATCGGATCGCGGTCGACGTAGACCAGCCAGCGATCGCGATGAATGACCGGCGCGTCCAGCCGCCAAGCCACGCCCTCTCCTGCGCGCTCGTCCATTGCGAACGTTCGTCCGTCCAGCCACCGCCATGACGGCTCCGCCTTCGTCCATCGATACAGCGCATCGCCCACGTCGGACGGTACATGCAGGTAGAGTCCCCGCTCCGTCGCAATGGCGGATGCAGGATGCGGCGACGGCCAGATCGTTCGGCTGTTGTTGTCGGCGAGCAGGTAAGAGCGGCGGACGAAAGCGGCGGGCTGGTCGAACGGCTGCACGATTACCGGCTGCTTCAAGTCCTCCGGCGACCCAGCCGTCCGATAATCGGTCAGGACGCCTGTTCGGATATCGTACCGCTTGTACGCGATATCCCGCTTCTTCGGCTCGGTATCACCCTTGAGCGTATGGACGCGGAACGTCTCCAGCCACACCTCGTGCTCGGACGCCCAGCCGTACACGTTCATGCGCGCGTCGGCCGGCCCCCGCAGCGTGAACGTCCGCTCCGGCTTGCCGTTACGGTCGTAGAACCGGACGCTCTGCGCATACAGGTGCAGACCGGTGTCCGAACGCGCGGCCAAGGTCCGGCTCCCGTCGCCGAATTCCTGGTAAAATCGCGTGCTCTCGGCATTCCAGCTAATCCCCGGGTTCATGAGCGCCCTCCCTTCGCCGAAGCCGAATTCGGCTACAACCTTGTCGCCCGCCGGTTCCAGCACCTGGAACTGCCGGCCCGCCTTCGGCTGGTACACCATGCGGGTGAGATCAGGCGAAGGGAAGAGCAGCTCGCGCGTCGGCGAGCTGCCCGGATCGCCGTAAGCCGGATAGCTCGCGCCCGGACTCGCCTGTACACGTCTGCTCGCCCAGTCGATCAGCCACGTTCTCCCCTTGAAGCTTGTCACCAGCACCTTATCCCCACCGTTCTCCCCTTGCGCCACATGCATGCCAAGCAGAAAATCCGGCTCTTGCTTATTCTCCAGCGGCTGCGACCAGAATCGTTCCGCGACGACGGCCACTCTGCCGTCAGCCGGATCGAACTTCGCCAGATCGTAAATAATCGTGCCGTTCTGTTCAGTAGGGCGGACGAAGACGACATGCCCCTCATCCACTGCCATGACGGGAGTTGCGCTTTGCAGATGGTAGGGATACTCGAATAATAGATAGGACCGCGCCTCTGCCGAACCGGGCTCGACGACGACCGCTTCCAGGCGATCGCCGCCGCCCCGCTCCTCCTCGCCGTACCGGTTGACGACATGAACGACGCGTTCGTTCATGCTGAGGGTCTTTTGCACATAAAGCCCCGCTGACGGCTGCATCTCCAGCCGAAATCCTTCCGCATCCGGAATAGTCCGGATTTGCAGCGAATCGAATGCCGTCTTCGCCTGTACTTGCCGGGACTCGGGCTGCGGACTCGTCTCTGGCCGAAGCGGCCGATCGTTCTCGGCCCTCGCATCGGATGCCGCGGCATTCACGGCAGACTTGTCCTCTTGTATCGGCTGCAAGCTGCTTTCTTCGCCATAATACGAATAAACAACGGCGCCTGCCAGAAGCATGCCGCCCGCGGCCATCGCCATAAGACGCCATTTGCGCATTGTACGCTTCCCTCGCTCTCTCATCGCTTGCGTTACCACCTAAGACGAGAATTTTCCCAAAAAGTTCCGCTCTAATACGCCTTCCGCTTACCGCTAACCAAATAAATAAGGAGCCGATGCCCAAAGGCACCAGCTCCCTATCTCCGTATGCGATCGTGCTGTCGATCGCTAATATGAATTAAATGAGGACTTCGTTGCGGCTTGGCGCGCTGTCTGCGGCCGACGTCGTGTCGACCAGACCGAGCGTCTGCGCCGTCGTGGAATGAATCTCGCGAATAAGTGCCGGATTCTTCAGCAGCGGCTGCCCATAAGAAGGAATCATTTCTTTGATCTTCGGCTCCCACGCTTTCAACTGCTGCGGGAAGCACTTCTCGATCACCTCGAGCATGACGGACACCGCGGTGGATGCACCCGGCGACGCGCCGAGCAGCGCGGCGATCGAACCGTCGGCGGCGCTGATAACTTCCGTGCCGAATTGCAGCGTGCCTTTGCCTGCGGCTGTATCCTTGATGATCTGTACGCGTTGGCCGGCGACGATCAATTCCCAATCCTCGCTTTTGGCGTTCGGAATGAATTGGCGCAATTCGTCCATCCGCTGCTCTTTCGAGAGCATCAGCTGCTTGATCAGATACGTAGTGAGCGACATGTTCTTGACGCCCGCCGCCATCATCGTCACGAGGTTATGCGGCTTGATCGACTTGAACAAGTCCAGATTGGACCCGAATTTCAGGAACTTCGGCGTGAAGCCGGCGAACGGCCCGAACAGCAGCGATTGCTTGCCTTCGATGAGCCTGGTGTCCAGATGCGGCACGGACATCGGCGGCGCGCCGACCGGGGCTTGGCCGTATACTTTCGCGTTATGCTGCTTGACGACCTCCGGGTTGTTGCACACCATGAACAGGCCGCTGACGGGGAAGCCGCCGATGCTCTTGCCTTCCGGTATGCCGGATTTCTGCAGCAGATGCAGGCTTCCGCCGCCGCCGCCGACGAAGACGAACTTCGCCGTATGGCGCTCGACCGCGCCGCTTCCGGCATTGCGCACTTTCATCTCCCACGAGCCGTCGGATGCGCGCTTGATATCGTCCACTTGACGGTTGTATTGAATATCGACGCCTTTGCGCTCCAAGTGCTCGAGCAGCATGCGCGTTAAAGCGCCAAAGTTGACGTCCGTTCCGGCTTCGCTTCTCGTCGCCGCGATCGGCTGATTCCCGCTCCGGTCTTTCATCATCAGCGGAATCCATTCGGCCAGCTTATTCGGGTCTTCGGAGAATTCCATCCCCTCGAACAGCGGATTGGCGGACATCGCCGCGTACCGTTTGCGCAAGAAGCTGACGTCTTTATTCCCTTGAACAAAGCTCATATGTGGCACGGAAACGATAAAGTCCCGTGGATTGCGGATCAGTTTGCTGCCCACCAGATAGGACCAGAACTGCTTGGAAACCTGGTACTCTTCGTTGACTTTGATCGCCTTGCTGATGTCCACGGTTCCGTCCGGCTTCTCCGTCGTGTAGTTCAGTTCGCAGAGGGAAGCGTGTCCCGTCCCCGCATTGTTCCATTCGTTGGAGCTCTCCTCGCCCGCGACCGCGCGGCGTTCGAACACCGTGATCTTCCATTCCGGCACCAGCTCTTTCAGCAGCGCCCCCAACGTAGCACTCATGATTCCGGCACCAATCAAGATAACGTCTGTTTTCGTTTGACTGCTCATTATAACCTTCCTATCCCCTAAGAATTGCATACCTAAGCATTGCAGAAAGGATGTAGGCGCTCCTGCTTAGGAGCTACAGCAAGTAAGCAAGGGCGCGACCACGTCACACCGCGTTTGATGAATCAGCGTATTTACCTTCTCTTAGTTTATCACTATTGTTAATAGATTAAAATAATTGGTACTGCCAAGTACCTCAAATTATTTACGGCATTCTGCCCAAAGTCAGGAAATCTCCACATTCGTGTCGTTGCTCTACCTTTATATCGGCTGGAAGCGCGCCGCTTATAAGATATTCTTTATTCACAATCGTCCCGCAAGGTGAACAAAAAAAGCCCGCCTGTGCCAGGCCGGCTGTCGTTCCTTGCCCAATGCCTCTTCATTTCGGGACAAAATAAAAAAGGAGCGTCTGCGTGGCAGTCTGCTCCTTCATTTGATACATGACGCGTTATTTCGCTTTGACCCGGAACGTATTTCTCCCCGGCAATTTGACGATTCCGTCCCGACCGAAGGAACTGTCGTCGCCGGATTTGCGCAAGGCCAGGAAGATCGCCGTGACGCCGACGGATAACCCGAAGACAAGACCGTATATTAGGAACAAGTAGACGAAATTCATCCACCTGTACATGTGGAACAAATCCAGCTGCACCATGATCGGCTTCAGGACGAACGCAAAGGCTGCGCACAGCGCGGCGCCGAATAGATAGAAATTCCGCCGGGTGTGCATGCACCATTGATAGAGCAGCATGAAGCTTACGGGAACCAGCGCCGTATCCAGCGTGATGCTTTCCGGCAAGAAAGGTACGAATTTGAAAGGGTAGCCCCATAAGCCCTGCTCGACCCCGAACGTATCGATGTAGCTGAACCAGACATGCACGTTCAAGCCGAAGAAGCCAAGCAGCAGCGCTTTGCTGCGATCCAGTCTCCAGAACAGCATGATCAACGGGATGAGGAATAGCGCGGCCAACAGCCAAAACTGCCACGTGCCCATATTCGAGTACTGCAGCCAATAGCGATGGAGGGATGACGCTTCTTCCATCTTCACTTGCCGAATCCGTTCGAAATACTGCGACTGCCCTTGATCCACGACGTACACCTCCCTCTGTACTATTTCCCGGATGTTGCTAAACATGCATCGCAACCGAAGGCGCGATCACCTCGCCGCATCCCGCCGCCGCCATTCAGCCGACCGCCTTCCTTCAGGAATACTTTCCGACATAATAGCCCGCCATGAAGATGGTCAATATCAATATAAAATGCAGCAGCAGCCAGCCGGTCCTCCCGAAATGAAACAATCTTTTGTCCAATGGCCTTCGATACTGCTCAGGTACGCAGAGGCCGCCCACGTATTCGAACACCAGCAGGAAAATCCACCACCACGTGTAGGAGTCCCAGATGTCCCATTTGGATTTGAACTGGATAATGTCGGTGAACTGCACGAGCATCGTTTCGAAGAAAACGCCGACATGGACGATTCCCCAATAATACGGGATTTTCCAAGGCCAAGGCTTGGGACTGTATTTCACGCCAAATAGCACGTAGAAGGGAAACAGCGTCAGCAGCAGGGAAACAGGGATCTTTAGTACCGGGAAGAGCAGTGAATCGAATTTATAGTAGCCAAGCGCCACGAATAACCCGCAGATAATGGTTCCCACCGAGGCAGCAATCCCATATACACGCCCATAGTACTTCCAGCTTGTCTTCCACACCCACAGCGTCCCTGTTAAGGAAATGACAACGGCGATCAACAAAATATAGTAGTTCTTATTGCCCGATATGAGCTCGTCCCATAAATTAACCACAGCACCCGCTCCTACATGCGTGGATCAATCGATGGCGGCCGGCTAAAGCTCCATTTTCATCCCGTCACCCCGACTATCAGAACCCAGTGTGCCCTGTTGTCTCGAAGTTTAACCCGTTCGCCGCCTATTTCCGTCGTCTCTATCCATAAAGCAGATCTCCGCCAATAGAGCACGTATCCGATGCACAAAAGGCAGCCCCTTATGGGAGGCTGCCCTACACTGGCTGGCCAATAGCGTCATGCGTGCATGCTTTGAGCTATCCTTACAAATAACGCGCCGTAACCGAACGATCGCAATCCCGGATGCCCGCCGGCGGTCCTTCGTACAGACGATCGAGGATTTGCCCGAGCCGGACACCCCGGTGAAGATGGTGATTTTACCCTTCGGGATCCGGACAGTCACGTTCTTGAGATTGTTCTCGCGGGCGTTCACGATTTCGATAAAATCCGTGTTCATGCATGCGCCTCCTTCTCGTTCTGCCTCTAGTATTTTCCGTTCTATGGACGGGCTAATCTCGCAAGCAATCAATCGTCGCAATCTTCTGTCTTTTGAAGACGGACGAACGCGATCGGTTTCCTCGTTACCGCGTAAACGTCCTTGCGCGTCTGCGCTCGGCGCTCTGGCCAAGTTCCCGGTTGCCGGCCGAACGCTTCATCGGCCGCGTCCTCTCGTTTTGGCAGGATTACCAGTCTACCAATGCGCGTATCGATCGGGCAAGCGCCAAATTCACTATAATCAAACTCTCCCGTTCAGCCGGTTGAAGTGTGTACCACAGTTAACGTCTACTTTTTTTGGGAGATGCGTTGAACCTCCGCCCGACCTTTGCCGGGAAGCCCCCAGAGACCAATTCCGATGATTCTCCCAGCCCCGTTCCTCGCGAAGACTCCTCCCGAATAAGAAGCGGAAATTGTGGGTCTCTTGCTTCAGGCGGAAATAGAGGCGAAAGAAAAGCGCTTAAATTATTCAAGTCATTATCCGTGCAGCTATTGATATCATTTGTTGCCTGTATCGTTGCCCCTGTATCTCCCATTTGGATCACAGCTCCTGGCGATTGCTTTCGAACATTGTCTATTCCGCCTAAGGCGTCGATCTGCGAACGATTCAAAAAATTCACCCAGAAGCACCCGCGTACATAGGAATGAAAACCTGGTTGCGGGGTAATTTGTCTGATCCCATAGCGTGCCTCAAACGGCGTTGTCATTTCATATGAAGCACTGATAGTCTCATACGTAATAAAACCCGCTATGCCTGAAGTTAGCTGAATGAGGGATTGATATAGCCGAATAAAATCCGCTTGCACCGCAGAAGGTATTTGATTACTGAATAGTCGTTCGCTAAGCGAGAAGCTCACTTCATTCGGGAACAGCATGTTCTTATGCGTCTCTGGAGGGAAGGCAGCGGCGCGGTTAAGCGTGATCGCGAATCTAAAGTCTTGGGGAAAGGTATCCTCGTCCTCATTAGGGGCATCGCTAATGGCCAACGTCAGCAGTTCCTTTTTAGAGAGGAGAGTATTTATTAATCCCATAGCAGAGTCTGAGAATGGCAGCTGTCGATACTGGCCATTTGTTTTTTCGATTTCAATGAGTAAATTATGCGTTGTGAAAGGGACATAGGTTTCAAGGATCTGTTGGAGGACCCCGCCAAGCTGCTCGCCAAGTGGCGATATATTCTTATAGGTCGTTACATTCAGACATATGGCCTTGAAATAATGGGTGTCCAACGTTGTCTCCTCCTGTGCATTTTTTCAACGAGCTCCCGAAAAAGAGCGGGCTATCCATTTTAGCCCGGACGCATCGAGTTATGCTATTCAGCCGCTATGCAACGCTCCGTTCGCTTTCGCCGCCCGATAGCAGCATGCTATAAAAGAGCAACCGGATCATAACCATGAACCTTTATTCGATTCGCTCTAAAAGCATCTCTCACGTTCCTGCTGACCACCGGCTCCCTAACGACAAGACCATTAAGCCGCTCATACGTCAAGTTAAAGTCCTGCGCCGCTGCAAAATCGGCTTGCTCATAAAACAGCTCCGATCTGGGAAATACGCCGCTGACGCAGTGTCGGCATTGTGCATGGCGATAATCGGTCTCGATTCTCGTTCGCGGGTTTAATAGCGGAAGAATACTAGTGATGTGCATCTGATAAACAGCGCCTAGTTCACGGCCTTTATAATCGTGGGCCGGCGAGAATTCGCAGCCGCTCAGCCCGTAATCGAGGATCGTATTCATCGCGTGCTCGGTGACGACAAACTGCGGGGCCATGGTGACGAGCTGCCACTTCTTCATCTTCTTCACGTCCAGCATTAACTCGGATGCTTGCTGCCATTGGCACTCGCAGCCCATATTGGTGTTGTTGAACCGTGTTCCATAATAAGCAGCATCCCTTTCGGGCTGCTCCCACATATAAGGAACATTCATATGAAAGAAAGCGGCTGCTGCCATCTCTTTTTTGGTATAGCTTCGACTTTCCGCATAGGAGTAATCTAAATTACGCTCCTCGATCAGCTTTAATAAGATGAGATAGCCTTCTCGAGCTTGGTCGCTTCTTATGGTGATGAATCCGTATTCCATCGTATGGGAGGAGATTTCATCCACCTTGCCTTCCATAATCGATACGATCTTGGATAAATCAGAAGCCGATCCTCTTATGTTTAATCGAACATGTCTTTGCATTGATGGCGTCCCCTTATTTCATCAATTGAACGAATTAATCTGTCCATTCCTGTTAGCATACAAGATTGCGATGAAATCTGCATCGACGACCCATAAGTTTCAGCAGGAAAAGCAATTTTCACCGGCAACAAAAAAAGGCCAGATGGGACATCCGCCCCCTCTGGCCTTTATTCCGCTCCCTTCAATACTTACGCCCGCTCACGACTTCAGCCGCGCGCTCCTGCGTGAAGACGTCCTCCGGCGGCACCATGCGCTTGGGCAGCGTCCGGCCTGCCATGATTTCCTTGGCCGCCTGCATGAGCTGCGGGCCGATGAGCGGATTGCATTCGACGACGGCGTTCAGCTTGCCGGCCGCGAGTTCCGCGAGCGCCCTGCGCGAGCCGTCTACCGAGATAACGAGGATATCCTCGCCCGGCTTCAAGCCGGCTTCCTCGATCGCGTCGATCGCGCCCAGAGCCATATCGTCATTGTGCGCGAACAATACGTCCGGCCGCTTCTCCGCCGGCGCCTTCAAGAAATCCCGCATGATCGCCCGGCCCTTGTCTTCGGTGAAATCAGCCGGCGCGCTCTGCGTGATCGTCATGTCCGCGCGTCCGGCGAGCACGCTTCGGAACCCTTCTCCGCGTTGGATGGACGGCGCCGATCCGCTGGTGCCCTGCAGCTCGGCTATGCGAATCGGTCCCGGACGATTGCGCATCCGGTCGAGCAGATACTTGCCCGCCTTCTCGCCCTCTTCTTCGAAATCCGAGCCGATCGTCGTGACGAACAGCGACGTGTCCTTCACGTTCACGGACCGGTCCAGAATGACGACCGGAATACCGGCGGCCTTCGCCTCCCGCAGAATGCCCTCCCAGCCCGATTCCACGACGGGCGCGATCGCGATCACGTCCACCTTCATCGCGATGAAGGCGCGTATCGCCTCGAATTGCTTCTTCTGGGATTGCTCCGCGTTCTTCATGACGAGCCGGATGCCGGATTCCGCCGCCGCTTCCTGCACGGACGCCGTGTTGGCGATACGCCAGGCGCTCTCCTTGCCAAGCTGCGAGAAGCCAAGCGTGATCGGCGTATCCGGCTTCATCTCCGAAGCCGACGTTTGCAGCCAATCGCCGAAAGACGGGAGCGCCTCCGGCTCGACCTCTAGGGCCGTTACAGCGTATGGTTTGGTTTCGGCGTTATTCGCGCTGCACCCCTGCAGCGCGAGCAGAGCGAGCACCGCGATGAAGCACAGCATGGCTGCGTGGATCGCTCTCCTCATGTCCCGCCCCCTTTCCGCTCCGCATACGCAAGTCTGCTTTTATGTCTTGAGCGACACGCGCCGTTCGCTCAGTAATCGTTGGAACAAAATGAAGACGAACAAGAGCAGGCCGATGACGATCTTCGTCCACCACGAGCTCAGCGTGCCTTCGAAGCTAATTATAGTTTGGATGACCCCTTGGATCAACACGCCGATGAAAGTGCCGGCGACGTAGCCGACGCCGCCTGTCAGCAGCGTGCCGCCGATGACGACCGCCGCGATCGTGTCGAGCTCGAGGCCCATTGCGTGCAGTCCGTAGCCGGACAGCATGTAGAACGTGAACACCACGCCGGCCAGCGCGGAGCAGAAGCCGCTAAACGCGTAGATCAGAATCTTCGTGCGCGCCACGGGCAAGCCCATGAGCAGCGCGGATTGCTCGCTGCCGCCGATCGCGTAGGCGTTGCGGCCGAATCGCGTGTAGTGCGCCAGATAGATAGCGCAGGCTACGACCGCGAGCGCGATGACGACGTTGATCGAGATGAAGCTGCCGCCGGGGAGCGTAATCTTCGTCTGGGCCACCTTCGTAAAGAAGCCGTTCGTGATCGTAATCGTATCGATGCTGATGACGTAGCACAGGCCGCGGGCGAGGAACATCCCGGCCAACGTCACGATGAACGGCTGGATTTTGAAATAATGGATGATCGCGCCCATGACCGTTCCGAACGCGGCCCCCATGACGAGCACGAGCGGAATGACGACCGCCGGCGTCCAGCCATGCTGTTCGACCAGACTCGCGCTGACCATCGTCGTCAGCGCGATGACGGAGCCGACCGATAAATCGATGCCGCCGGACACGATGACGAAGGTCATGCCCACCGCCGTAATAATGAGGAACGAATTGTCGATCAGCAGATTGAACAGCACCTGCGCGGAGAAAAATCCGGTATATCGGAACGAGCCCGCCGCGAACATGACGGCCAAGAGGCCGAAGGTGACGAGGATGGGCATGTATTTGCGGTTAAGCATGGCGGGTAACCTCCTGTTCGGCCGGGTAATGCCGTTTCTTCCACCGAAGCGCCAGTGTCTTGCGGAACGTATCGGATTGGATCAAGCAGACGGCGAGCACGACGAACGCTTTGACGACGAGCGTAATCTCCGGCGGCACGCCGATCATATAAATCGTGGTCGTGAGCGTCTGAATGATCAGCGCGCCGATGACGGTCCCCATCAGATAGAACCGGCCGCCGTTCAGCGACGTGCCGCCGATGACGACCGCCAAGATCGCATCCAACTCATACCATAGCCCCGCGTTGTTGCCATCCGCGCTGGACACGTTGGCGCTCAGGATGAGACCCGCAATCCCCGCGCACAAGCCGCAGAACACGTAGACCGCCAGAATAACCGTCCGTGAACGTATGCCCGCCAGGCGGCTCGCATTCGCGTTGCTGCCGACCGATTCGATGAACAAGCCGAGCGCCGTCCGGCGTGTCAGCAGCGTGGCGAGCACGAGCATCCCCGCCACGATGAAAATAGAGAACGGCAAGGACGCAAGCGAGCCCGCGCCGATATATTCATAGTTCGGATTGGAGACGGTAATGATCTGTCCGCTCGTAATGAGCTGCGCGATGCCGCGCCCGGCCACCATCAGGATGAGCGTGGCGATGATCGGCTGAATCCGGGTCACGGTGACGAGCGCCCCGTTCCATAGTCCCAGCACGAGCGACAGTAGGACAGCAGCGCCGACCGCGGTCAAGACGAGCAGCATGGAGCTTTGATCGGTCCCCTTGCTGATCGATAGGCACGCGATGGCGCCGGAGATCGCGACGATGGAGCCGACGGACAGATCAATGCCGCCTGTCGCGATGACGAGCGTCATGCCGATCGAGACGAGCATGAGCGGCGCGCCGAAATTGAGAATATCGATGAGACTTCCGTACAGATTGCCATCCCGCAGCACGAGCGAGAAGAAATCCGGCGAATAGAGAAGATTGAATAACAGTAATGCGCCAAGCACGCACAGCGGCCAGAATAAATGATGCCGGACCAGCTTGCCCCCCATAGACTTATCCCCCTGCCATCGCTTGCATAATTTGCTGCTGGTTGATTTGGTCGCCGCTTAATTCCCGTACGACCTCCCGGTCCCGCAGCACGGTGATCCGGTCGCTGACCCGAATCACTTCTTCCAGCTCGGACGAGATGAACAACACCGACATGCCCTGCTTCGCGAGCGAGAGCACCAGCTTCTGGATCTCGGCCTTGGCGCCGATATCGATGCCTCGCGTCGGCTCGTCGAGTATGAGCAGATCGGGCTCGGTCAGCAGCCAGCGGGCGAGCAGCACCTTCTGCTGATTGCCGCCGCTCAAGTTCTTGATCAGATGCTCGGGATTCGGCGGATTGATGTTGAGCATCTTAATATATTGATCCGCGATCTCATCCTGCTTCTTCCTCGGCAGCGGCCGGAACCAGCCCCGGGTCGCCTGGAACGCCAAAATGATGTTCTCCCGGACGGTCAGATCGTCGATGATGCCCTCCGTCTTGCGGTTCTCCGAGCAGAAGGCGATGCCTTGATCGATCGCGCCGCGCGGCGACTTCACGCCGCTCCCGCTGCCTGCCACCGAGAGCTTCCCTTCGTCGCTGCGGTCCACGCCGAACAGCAGCCTTGCGATCTCCGTCCGGCCCGAGCCGAGCAGCCCGGCCAAGCCGACGACCTCGCCTTTGAGGATGGTCAGATCGAACGGTTTGATCGCGCCCTTGCGCGCGAGACCTGCGGCGGTCAGCATCGTCTGGCCTCTCGAGCTGGCCGATTCGGCGGACAGCTTCGGCAGCTCCTCCAGCAGCTTCAAGTCTTTGCCGATCATCTTCAGCACCAGCTCGAACCGCGGCAGCTCCGCGGCCATATACTCCCCTTCCAGCTCGCCGCCCCGCAGCACCGTGAGCCGGTCCGACATCTCATACACCTGGTCCAGGAAGTGGGTGACGAACAGAATCGCCAGTCCTTCGCTCTTCAGCTTGCGCATGATGCGGAACAGCTGCTGCACCTCGGTCTGATCCAGGCTCGACGTCGGTTCGTCCAGAATGAGCACCTTGGCGGATATGCTAAGCGCTCGCGCGATCGCGACCAGCTGCTGGATGGCGACCGAATACGTCTGCAGCGGCACCGTAACGTCGATGGATAGGTTCAACCGCTCCTTCAACAGCTGCTCCGCGTCCTTGTTCATCTTCTTCCACTGAATGCGGCCGAACTTCCGCGGCTCTCGCCCGATGTAGATATTCTCGGCGACGGTCAAATTCGGGCACAGATTCACTTCTTGATACACGGTGCTGATCCCGGCCTTCTGCGCCGCCAGCGGGCCCGAAATCGAGACGGCCTTCCCCTCCATCGCAACGCTTCCTTCATCAATGGAGTAGACGCCGGTCAACACTTTAATAAGGGTCGATTTGCCCGCGCCGTTCTCCCCCATTAACGCGTGCACTTCGCCGGGGAACAACCGGAAGTCCACGTTCGACAGCGCCTTCACGCCGGGGAAGCGCTTCGTAATGCCCGTCATTTGTAAAATCGGGGTATGCACATTCACGCCGATTCCTCTCCTTTATTCAGAAGACAAGTCCCCCGGCCAAGACAGCTGGCCGATGAACTTGTCTTCGTGATCTGCATCCGATTAATATTGGCGGGACGGCAGCGCTTCCTTGGCCTGCTCCGAGGTGAACGTGGTCTCGTCGGTGACGATGCGCGCTTCGATCTCTTTGCCGTCGACGACCGCTTGCACCGCTTCCATCAGCTGCGGTCCGAGCAGCGGGTTACACTCGACGATGAAGTTGATTTTGCCGTCAGCGGCTGCCTGCATGCCGTCTTTGACCGCGTCGACCGAGATGATGACGATGTCTTCGCCCGGCTTCAGACCCGCGGCTTCGATCGCTTGGATCGCGCCGAGCGCCATGTCGTCGTTGTGCGCGTACAGGACGTCGATATCTTTGTGCGCCTTCAAGAACGCCTGCATAACTTCCTTGCCCTTGGCGCGCGTGAAGTCGCCGGTCTGGGACGCGATGACTTTCAGCTTCGGATTGGCGGCGATCTTCTCCGCGAAGCCCGCCTTGCGGTCGTTCGCCGGCGCGGAACCCGTCGTGCCCTGCAGCTCGACGATGTTGACGTCTTCTTGCGCATCTTTGTACTTATCCGCGAGCCATTGGCCGGCCTTGCGTCCTTCTTCGACGAAGTCGGAGCCGATGAATGTTTTGTACAGCGACTTGTCGGCCGAATCGACCGCGCGGTCGGTCAGGATGACCGGAATGCCCGCGTCCTTCGCTTCCTTCAGCACCGTATCCCAGCCCGATTCCACGACCGGCGAGAACGCGATGACGTCGACCTTCTGCTGGATGTACGAGCGGATCGCCTTGATTTGGTTCTCTTGCTTCTGCTGGGCGTCGGAGAATTTCAGCTCGTAGCCGACTTCCTTGGCCGAATCCTGGATCGACTTCGTATTGGCCGTCCGCCAGCCGCTCTCGGCGCCGACCTGCGCGAAGCCGAGCGTAATTTTCTTGTCGCCGGCAGCCGCATTGCCGCCGCCATTATTAGCAGGCGCCGTCGTTGCCGCTTCATTGCCTCCCGTGTTCCCGTTATTCATCGTATTCCCGCCATTGCCGCCGCCGCAAGCGGTTACAACAGACATCATGACAGCAAGCGTTAAAGCAAGTCCCCATTTTTTCTTTGGTCTCATTCGTGGTTAAGCCTCCCTTTGTGGTTCACCTTGAACGGGTGTGACTTCAGTATAGACCCGGCCCGTAGACGTCTTATATGGGCTGCGTTTCGCGTTCGTTTCAATAATTAGGGAATATACGCCATACGACCGCTCGCGAAGTGTAATTTTTTTTGTGAAAAGTGCACTATCCCGCGAAGGTCTTAAATGCGGGAGAAACCATGCTATAATAAAAAAAATCTATATAAGTTGAACTTATATGCAAATCACAAGGCGGAGAAAAAGAGATGAATCTGGAGAAGCGACAGCGTGCGCCTTTGTGAACGGATATCAACCTTGTCACAACTTGAATCTAGATATCCGTGAACAACAGCGCTCGGAAGATCATCGCTTTTTCGGAGCCATTCCTTTGTGTGGCAAATAGTTCTACTTATCCCGCCGGAGGAACCGATGAACCTCGTCACATGGATCTCATCCAGCCTGCGAGCCAAATTGCTGAGCATGTTTATCATCTTGACCGCAGTCCCGCTGCTGGCGGTCGGCATCGTCTCCTATCAGAAGTCCTACACGGCCGTATCCGATCACAGCAAAGCGTCCACCCGGCTCGTGGCCGATCAACTGGCCCGCAATTTGGATATCTTGTTCGAAGACACCGAGCGCATTCTGGAGATGGGCAAAAATCCGCAGGTGCTGCAGTTCCTCTACTCGCCATCCGAAACCTACCAGGAAGCCAAATCCATCCTGCAGACGTTCAAGCTGTACCGGGAAACGTACAAATACGACAAGGTGCTGAACATTTCGATGGTCAATTTATACGGCAAAGGGATCAGCGAACGAAGAGGCGTCTTCCAGTTAGACCGCAACCCGCTCCGGAATCCGTATTTTCAATATGTGACGCAATACCCGGACGCTATCCTGCGCATTCCGCAGTCGGACGCTTCGGATTCCAACCGGCTGGACGGCTTTGCGTACCCGAATCAGAATGCGCTTTCAATTATTGCGGCGATCAAGCAGCGCATTACGCACGAGGTGATCGGCTTTATCGTCATCGACCTCAACGAAGCGATGATCGACGATTTTCTCGCGCAGACGAAGATCGGCAAGACCGGCTTCTTCTATATTAACGATCCTTACGGAGCGCCGGTGTTCCAGCCGCGCGCCAAGCAAGCCGCGCCCGACGTGCTGGCGCAGATCGCGGAACAGCCGATGACCGCGGAGCAGGACGGCTTCGTCCTGTCGACCAAATCCAAGCCGCAATTCGTCGTGTACAGCACGTCGAAGGTGACCGGCTGGAAAATCGTCGGCGTGGCGCCCTTCCAGGAAATTATCGCGGAGGCGAACAGCATCCGGCAGCTCATCATTGTCAGCGTGCTGCTGAGCGCCGTATTCGCGCTGACCTTGTATGTGTTCCTGACCAACCGGCTCACCCGGCCGATCCAAATTCTGATGAACAAGATGCGCAAAGCCGCAGGCGGCTACTTGGACGCCAAGGTCGCGCCGACCGGGACGGACGAGATCGCCGATCTGGGCAACAGCTTCAACATCATGCTCGAGAAGATCAAAAGCCTGATCGACAAGAACAGGCGCGAGCAGGAGCTGAAGCAGATGGCCGAACTCCGCACGCTGCAGGCGCAGATCAACCCGCATTTTCTGTACAACACGCTCGATTCCATCATTTGGATGGCGGAGGCGGAGAAGAAAGAAAGCGTTATCAAACTGGTCAAGGCGCTGTCCCGCTTCTTCCGGCTTAGCCTTAACAAAGGCCGCGATTGGGTGACGATCAAGACCGAGCTCGAGCACGCGCACAACTATTTGGTCATCCAGCAAATGCGGTATCACGATATTCTTCGGTACGAGATTAAAGTCGCCCCCGAGCTGCAGGTGTATCCGATGCTGAAAATGACGCTCCAGCCGCTAATTGAGAATGCGCTCTACCACGGTATCAAGAACAAGCGGGGTCTGGGCTTGATCACCATCGGCGGACGTGCGGAGGGCCAAGACATCGTGCTGACCGTGACGGACGACGGGATCGGGATGAAGCCCGAGCGGCTGGCGCAGCTGCGCGAGGAGCTGGAGAAGCCGATCGACTCCTTGGCGCCGCAGACGGACGATCACGAAGGCGGCTTCGGCCTGCTCAACGTCCATCACCGGATCCGGCTGTATTTCGGCGCGCCGTACGGCATCGAGATGGACAGCGTCTACCGGGAAGGCAGCCGGATTTCGATCCGCATCCCAAAACAGTAAGGAGGAGGACGCCATGAAAAAAGTGATGATCGTGGACGATGAAATTCTCATACGCGAAAATATGCGCAGCTGCGTGGATTGGGAGAAGGAAGGCTTCCACTACTGCGGGGACGCGCCGGACGGCGAGATCGCCCTGCCCTTAATCGAGGAATGGATGCCGGACATTCTGATCACGGATATCAAAATGCCCTTCATGGACGGTCTGGAGCTGGCGGCCATCGTCCGTAAGCAAATGCCGGCGGTCAAGGTCATCATCATGAGCGGCCATGATGAGTTCCGCTATGCGCAGAACGCGATCCGCCTTGGCGTCGAGGATTACTGCCTGAAGCCGATCAGCGCCTCGGAGCTCGTCGAGCTGCTTCACAAGGTCGGCCGCAAGATCGACGAAGAGCGGCAGCGGCTCAAAAGCCAGACCGTGACGAAGGAGCGGCTGCTCGCCGACCTGTGCGGCGGTCTCATCGGCACCTCCGAGGCGATCGAAACCGCCAAGGACCTGTCCATTCCGCTATCGGCCCGCTATTACGTAGTCGCCATCTTCGATATTCGCTCGGCGGAAGCTGCCGATTCACAGGAGCCGCGCGTCATGAACGGCTTACGCGAAGCGCTCGACCGGCAGCTGGGCGCCGGCATCGACCGCCTCTCCTTCGTCCGCAGCCGGACGGAGCTGGTCGTCATCTTCAAGGGCGGCTCGGCTGAGGGGATGGCCGATGGTCTTCGGGGGATCGGCACGGAGATTCGCGCGGAGCTTGCGGCGCGGTTCGGCTGCGACATCTATACGGGCGTCGGCAGCGTGCAGGGACGCATCCAAGGCATTCACGTCTCCTATCTCGAAGCGGAGGAGGACAAATACATCGCCCGGCTGAAGCAGCAGAACACGGCCGCGCTGCGCGGATCGGACGACATGGCCCCCATGGGCGTGCTGCTCGACCGCGCCGCCTTCCTCGACTTTCTGAAGGTCGGGTCGCCCGCCCAAATGGAAGCGTTCGTGCGGAACTTCGCCCGCGAGCTGCAGCCCCTCGTCTGGACCTCCTCGTCGTACGGCTTCTACCTGCTGAACGATCTGACCTTGGAGGCGTTTCGCGCAGCCAAGCAAACGTTCCGCACCGGCGTCGATCCGAGCGATAGCATCGGCCGCCTTCAGCAGGCGATCAAGCAGGTCGCGACGTGGGAGGATAGCCTCCGGTATCTAGGCGGGCTCCTGCTCGAGCTGTGGCAGTGGCGGTCCGAAGCAGCCGACAAATACGGCGATATCATCAAGAGCGTGAAGGATTATATCAATTGCCAGTATAATAACGATCAGCTATCGCTCAAGGTCATCGCCCAGCATGTCCGAATCAGCCCGAGCCATCTCAGCAAGGTGTTCAGCCAAGAGACGGGCCAGACGCTCACGGAATACTTAACCCAGGTTCGGATCGGCAAGGCGATGGAGCTGCTGAAGACGACGCGGCGCAAATCGTTCGAGATCGCGTTCGATGTCGGCTATAACGACCCGCATTATTTCTCGAACCTGTTCAAGAAAATAACGGGCATGACGACCAAGGAATACCGGAACCAGGGCGTCTCGGAGGTCAAGGATCACCCGAAGCAGCCGGAAGGACGAATGGCATGAGTGCTGCAGGCAAGCTGACGCGGGCCGCACTCGCCGCGCTCCTGGCGGTTGCGTTGAGCGGCTGCTTCAGCGGCGAATCCGATCGGCTTCAGACTCCGTCTTCGGGCGCGGGCAACCCGAAGCCCGAGGCACCGGCGGGCGCCAAGACGTACGGCATCATCTACCCGATGGCTTATCCGATGTACGAGATGATCACCCAGGACGCGAGCGCCGCAGCGGAAGCGGCCGGCGTCGCGCTCATCGTCAGCGCGCCGGACGAAGCGAATACGGAGCAGCAGATCCGCATCATGGAGACGATGATCCGGCAGCAGGTGGCCGGAATCGCGATCTCCCCGGTCGATTCCGAAGCGCTGACGCCGGTCATTAACAAAGCGCAAGCCGCCGGCATCCCCGTCGTCACCTTCGAGTCGGACGCGCCCAGCAGCGTCCGCACCGCCTACGTCGGCGCAGACAATTACGCGACAGGCAAACAAAGCGCGGTCGCGGTCAGCCAGCTGCTCGGAGGCAAAGGGATGATTCTCGTGGAGAACGGCATGGAGGAAATGCTCGGCATGCGGCAGCGGCTCTCGGGCTTCATCGATTATTTGAATGCGAATACGGCGATCGACGTCCTCGAGGTG
This sequence comes from Paenibacillus aurantiacus, assembly GCF_042431225.1. Taxonomy (NCBI): domain Bacteria; kingdom Bacillati; phylum Bacillota; class Bacilli; order Caryophanales; family Paenibacillaceae; genus Paenibacillus; species Paenibacillus aurantiacus. The sequence goes on from NZ_JBHMDO010000038.1 coordinate 146,003, forward strand.
CACTACAACCAAGGGAGCGAGGAGAAAGCCATGAGCGATATCGAGACGATGATTGACGCCCATCCCCATTTCGACGCTTTGGTCGGGCTGGACATCGTCTCGGCCTCCGCCTCCACCCTCATTTGGAAAGCCAAAGGCTTGAACCGGTTGGCCGTCTCGACGGGCATCGCCACGACCAGCAAGGAGGCGCTGCTCAACGGCCAGCTTGCCGCCGTTATTTCGCAGCGCGAAGAGGATTGGGGCAAGCTCATCATGGAGACGCTGCTTGCGGCTGGCGAGGGCGATCCGGTCGCGAAGCGGATCGAGACGGGCATCCAGGATATTCGGCAGAACGACGTCCGGTAGTTAAGGTGGAGTGGCAGGCGGCGACTGCTATTTCATTCCCGAGAAAAGCATGATGCTCGATAATCGTGGAACTTGTACCTTCTCTATTTCGAGCATAGCCAATTGCAAAAGACCTGCAGCACTCGCTGCAGGTCTTTTCGTTCATGCGGCATTCGCCGCCATGTCCGGTACGGTCTACTGTAGAATCAGTCTCGCCAGTGCCGCCAAGTCCTCGACGTCGATTCGGCCGTCGCTGTTGATGTCCGACTTGGCCGCTTCCGCCCAATCCGGATCCGCGCTCGTTTTGCCATAAGCCTTGGCCACGAGGGCCAGGTCGCCGATGCTAACCTTCTCGTCTTCGTTGACGTCGCCTGGCGGCAGCTTGACGATCGAGAAGCCCGTTGCCGTGACGGGCTCTTCGTGCTATTACGCGCAGGATGCTCTCATTTCTAGCTGACATGAATTCGCCGCATTGCGTCCCGCGTCAACGAAAGACGGGGGCAATCTAAAGCACGACGAATGGTTCCGCGAGGCAAGGGACGAGTCCAAGCCTCGCTTTTTTCATGCTTAAAAGCAACCGATAGACAGGCCGAAACATTCCATTCGCTTCAGCCCTCAAGGCAAAACGGATCCGCTGGACGGCGTTGCCGCAATCGCCGTTTCGAGAGCGTCACAATGTTGTAAACTTTGCACATTGTGCACAATTGCACTTTGAGCAATAATATAAATAGACAGTAGCCCGTCGTCATCCCATACGACCACGAAAGAAAGGAGGAAGCCGCCTACGTGCTGCACGACAAGCTAACTTTACGCGATAAGAAGAAAGAAGCAACGGCCGCCGCGTTAGCGGAGACGGCATTCGAGCTGGCGCTCGAGCATGGGCTGGACGGCTTCATCGTCGACGATGTCGTGAAGAAGGCCGGTTATTCGAGACGGACGTTCGCCAACTACTTCTCCTGCAAGGAAGAAGCGGTTGCGGCCGGCGCGGTGACCGTGAAGAACGAGGAGGAATACACCACCTTATTGTTCGCCTCCCTGCCTCCGGATACGACGCCGCTCGATATGCTCTATCGTCTGATGACGATGCAATTGACGAAGGATTTTCTGCTGAAGCTTCGCCGGTTCGTCTCCCTGGCCAAAGGATATCCTACGCTTGAGCCTTATAGCTTAAGCATTCTGCATCGCTTGCAGATGGCCGCCCAGCAATTGCTCGCGGAGTTCGCCGGCGAGCGCTATCCCGCCGAGTACACCCATCTGCTCGCCGGCGCGGTCTACGGCGCGTTCGTCCCCGTTCTCGACGGCAGCATGAACGTGCTGCTCCCCGGCGAGGAACCGGGCGATCAGAGGGATGCGATCACCTTCGAGCAGTATTTGAATTCGACCTTCGCGTATTTGCGCAACGGTTTCTAAGTTTATTTTGGCTGATAAAGGAGCGCTTTACCCATGTCCACTTTTCTGTACAAGTTAGGAAGAACCGCTTACGACAAGCCTTGGCAGTTTCTCATCAGCTGGGTCGTCATTCTCGGAATCGTCGGCGCCATGCTCGGCATCAATGGCATCCATTCCAGCTCCGAGATGAAGATCGAAGGCACGGAATCGCAGAAGGTGCTCGACAAATTGACGGCAGAGCTGCCGGCCGCATCCGGCGGGCAAGCGAGCATCGTGTTCACCGCGCCCGAAGGGCAGCGGCTGGATACGCCCGAACGGCTGGCGGCCATTCAGAAGGCCGTCGGCGGCGTCTACGCCAAGGATTACGTCATTAATCCAGCCGAATTAGCGGCAGCGGCTGGCGCAGCGGCCGGTCAAGACGCCGCAGCGCAAAGCGGTCAAGCGAGTGCTGGCGCAGGGCAAGACGCTGCTGCGCAAAGCGGCCAAGCAAGCGCGGGCGCAGGGCAAGACGCTGCTGCGCAAAGCGGCCAAGCAAGCGCGGGCGCAGGCCAAGACGCTGCTGCGCAAGCCGGCCAAGCGCCTCCGTACGGCCCGCTCATCGTAGATGGCGTGCCGGTCATGGGCGCCATGATTTCCGCGGACGCCAGCGTCGCCTTGTTCCAATTCCAATTCACCGAGCAGCTGACGTCGCTGCCGGCATCGGTTCCGGATGAGGTCATGGCCGCGGTTAACGTGGCGCAGGAAGGCAACACCGGCATCGGCGTCATTCCAAGCGAATCGTTATCGACGATGCCCGCGATCGGCTCGACGGAAGCAATCGGCATCGCCGTGGCGGCCGTCGTCCTGTTCATCACGCTCGGCTCGGTCGTTGCCGCGGGTCTGCCGCTGATCACCGCGCTCTTCGGCGTAGCCGTCAGCATCGGCGGCGCGTTCGCGCTCTCGAAATTCGTGCAGATGACCGACATTACGCCGGCCCTCGCGGTCATGATTGGCCTTGCGGTCGGTATCGACTATTCGCTGTTCATCGTTAACCGCCAGCGCCGCATGATTCTGGACGAAGGCTTGACCGCGCGCGAAGCGGCCAGCCGGGCGGTCGGCACCGCCGGCAGCGCCGTCTTCTTCGCCGGCCTGACCGTTATTATCGCCCTGTGCGGCATGCTCGTTATCGGCATTCAGTTCCTGTCGACGATGGCGCTCGTCGCTGCGACGACCGTCTTCGTCACCGTTCTACTTTCCTTGACGCTGCTCCCGGCGCTGCTCGGCTTCGTCGGCGAGAAAATCTGCTCTACCAAGGCGCGCGAAGCGAGCAAGCCGTCCGCGAACAAAGCCCGCCACGGCTTCGCGCATCGCTGGGCGAAGGGAACCGTCAAGTTCCGCTGGCTCATCATTCTCGGCGTCATCATCGTGCTCGGCGTCGCCGCGATTCCGGTGGCCAAGATGGACCTTGGCATCCCGTCCGGCGCTTCGGCCGACCTCGACACGACGGCCAGACAGAGCTATGACGCCATCACCAAGGGCTTCGGCGAAGGCTTCAACGGCACGCTGCTCTTAGTCGCAGAGCCGAAGGACGCATCGTCGGCCATGACACCGGAGCAGCTGGGCGCTCTGGTCCAAGAGCTGCAGAAGCATGAGAACGTGTCGGTCGTCAATCCGATGGGCTTCAACGAGACCGGCAGCATGGCTATTATCAGTCTCATCCCGAAGACGGGGCCGACGGATAAGGAAACGAAAGATCTCGTTCACGATCTGCGCGATCCGGATTCCAGCTTCGCGAAGGCCGCGAACGCGACGATCGGCGTAACCGGCTTCACCGCCATCAACATCGACATGTCGGCGAAGCTCGCGGAAGTGTTCCCGCTCTATGTCGGCATCATCGTCATTTTGTCGGTTATCATTTTGCTGCTCGTGTTCCGCTCGATCATCGTGCCGATCAAGGCGACGGTCGGCTTCATTCTAAGCATTCTGGCCACCTTCGGCCTGACAACCGCCGTTTACCAGTGGGGCTGGATGCACAGCCTGTTCGGCTTCGACACCGGCGGTCCGCTGCTCAGCTTCATGCCAATCATGGTAACCGGCATTCTGTACGGACTGGCGATGGACTATCAAGTATTCCTCGTCAGCTCCATGCGCGAGTCTTACGTCCACGGCAAACGCGGCGCCGAGAGCGTCGTGAATGGCTACGAAATGGCCAGCCGCGTCGTCCTGGCCGCCGCCATCATCATGGTATCCGTCTTCGCCGGCTTCATCTTCGCGCCGGACGCCATGATCCGTCAGATCGGCTTCGCGCTGGCGGCCGGCATTCTCATCGATGCCTTCATCGTGCGCATGACGCTCGTGCCGGCCATCATGTCGGTGTTCGGCGACAAAGCATGGTGGCTGCCGAAATGGCTGGACCGCCTGCTGCCGAATCTCGACGTCGAGGGCGACAAGCTGATCGCCAAGCTGAAGGCCGAAGGCCAGTCCAAGGCGAAAAAAGCGGTTTAATTAACCGTATGCATCTCGCATAAACGAAAAAGGTACGGCCTTTCGCATGAAGCGGAAGCCGTACCTTTTTTTATTGTGCCCCCTCTCAGCCAAACCGCTCCAAATACCCCGCAATATAAGCGGCCTGCAAGCGCCGCACCTCCTCCGTAAAATGCACATGGTCGCAGAAGGCGTCCGTGCCGAAGGCGCGAGTGAATCCGTACAGATCGAGCGCGGCCACACCGTGCCTGCTCATCACGTCGTCCGCGATCGCGTTGTAGGCGACGACATCGTCATGGTAACGATGGAACGCGGCGATGCGGGCGTTATGAATCTCTTCGACCGCATCCGTGGTGCGCAGCCAGATGACGGCTTGCGTCATTTCCCGCGCAATAATGACGATCTCCTCCAAATTGCGGCGGTACTGGTCCGGCGGCACCTGCTTCTCGCCCGTCTCCGGGTCCGTCTTCAGATCGTGCAGCCCGCAATTGAGGAGCAGCAGATCATACCGCATCCCTTTCGCCTGCTCGCTCTTCAAATAATCGAGCACCATCGCGCTATCCCCGCCGTTCGCGCCGACGGGATGATCCAGATCGGCGAGCGCCTCTTCTTCGCCCCGCTTCCGGTCGTAGACGAACCGTTCTTCGGTCATCCGCTTTAAATAAGGCCCATACTGAATGGATATGCTGTCTCCCAGGACATAGATCGATCTCATGCCACGAACGCCTCCCCAGCTTTCATTTGCCAGACATTTCCTCCCCCTACTATAAATCGATGAACGCGGCCGGCACAATAGCCCCTTTTCGAGCCATCGTCCGCATCCGATTCCACGCCGAACGCGAAAACAACCACGCCGCAAGGACGTGGTTGTTCTGAAATTGCGCCCACTCGGACGACGGTTAGTCGCGGACGGCAGCGGGTTGCTTCTTCATCTGATACATTCGCTCATCCGCACGCTTATACAGATCATCGGCGTTCTCGCCATCGCGCGGATAATGGCTAATGCCCACGCTCAGCGTCACCTCGATCTCTTCGCCGTCGGCCAACCGGAACGGACTTGCCTCCTGCGTCTGCGCAAGCTTCGCGAGAAAGCGCTCCGCCTCTTCCCGGCCGGCGGTCAGCACGACGAACTCATCGCCCGCGAACCTCGCCACGAATTCCGCCGGTCCAGCCGACTCGGACAGCTTCGCCGCGACATGGCATAGCGCGAGATCGCCCGCATGATGACCGTAATTGTCATTGATGGCTTTGAATTTGTTCAGGTCCATCAGGATAAGCGAGAACGAGCCCGATGCGCTCAGCAGCCGGTCCAATTCGCGTTGGAACGCGGCGCGGTTGTACAAGCCCGTCAGCCCGTCATGGTAGGCCAAATACGTGATCTGCCGCTCGTTGTGCTTCGTCTCCGTAATGTCCCGGATCATGATGAACTGCAGCGTCTCGCCTCCAACGACGATAAATTCGGAATCCATGGCGACGGTCCGATCCATGCCGAGCGCGGCAGACAGCGTCAGCTCCGTGTTCTGCATTCGGGTCTGGGCGCGAAAGGCCGCCTCATACTCCCTTTGCCATCCTTCCCTCTTCGTCTCCGACACGTTGTGCATGATGGACGAGGAAGAAGCCGGCAAATTCAAAATCGCAAGCGCGACCGGGCTTGCTTCCCGGATAGCGCCCTGCCGGTCGACGATAAGGATGCCGAGCGGCGCCCGCTCGAACAAGATGCGGTATCGCTTCTCGAAGGAAGGCAGGTCGTTATATTTGATCATGTTGATGAAAATCCCGACCATGGCGAAAATCATCGAGTGCGTGGTCAGCTTGTCCAAATAGGCTTGCTGCGATTGGAACACGAGACTCGCGACGTTGATTCCGACCCCGAATACGGTCGCCAGGATCATCGCGATGAGCAATATGCGGGCCGGGCCGGGTTCTCTTTTGAACAAAGGGATGAACAATCGAAGGATAACGCCGATCGCGACGCATGCGAGCAGCCAGAACAAATAGGCGCCGGGACCGGGCTCGTAGAAGACGGAGCCATCCGGTCTGAGGCCGACGAAACTGGCGGGCGGCACAAAAGGGACAAGGATCAACTGAACGAGAAAAGCGGCCATTAACGCCTTATACCAGCCCGCCTGCTTCTTCGCGTAGGCATGCGTATAGAGGAACCAATAGTGAAGAACCGTAATCAATAGGATCGAAATGAGCGGGAATTGGACAAAGGTCAGAATCGAGGTCCGATGGTGAAGCGGCGCGCTGTTCATGAAGAACATCGCCATAAAAGTCAGAGCCGCCGCGGCAAACATCCACCCGGCCGCCCGATAGAGGTTGTTGCGATAGTCCCTGCACACAATCAGCACGGTCATGCAGACCATGGCCAGCGCGGGAACGAGATAAATGATGGCAAGCAGGTAAATATTCATCCGTTTACCCTCTCTAAGGTGTCATACGTATGTTATATCATATCCGCTACATGCCGTCTATTCCGCTAAAGTGGTGAAGTATGGATGCGATATCGTGCCCGCCGCTTCCGGAATAAAGAAACATGCGCATTCGCTTCAAATATGCCCCCGGCTTGACGAGATTTCCCGAGCATGCGATACTAAGCGAAATCATCCGACCGAACGGTCGGTCGGACTAAAGCGACGGGAGAGATAACGATGCATATTCTTGACGATTTGGCATTCCGCGGACTCGTTCACCAGGCAACCGACCTGGAAGGACTGCGCGAACAACTGAATACGGGGACCGTGAAGCTGTATGCCGGCTTCGACCCGACAGCGGAGAGCCTGCATATCGGCCACCTGCTGCCAGTCTTGACGCTGCGGCGATTCCAACAGGCTGGCCATGTCCCCTTCGCCCTCGTCGGCGGCGCGACCGGCATGATCGGCGACCCGACGGGCCGAAGCGAGGAGCGGCCTTACAACACGCAGGATACGGTGGAGCAATGGACAAGCAGCATCCGGAGCCAGCTGTCCCGCTTCCTGGATTTCGACCATCCGGAACGGGCGGCGCGCGTGTTCAACAACTACGACTGGTTCCGCTCGATGAACGTCATCGAATTTCTTCGCGACACGGGCATCCGCTTCACGGTCAATTACATGCTGGCCAAGGAAACCGTCCAGAGCCGTCTACCGCTCGGCATTTCGTTCACGGAGATGAGCTACATGCTGCTCCAGGCGTATGACTTCCGCTTCCTCCATCAGGAATACGGCTGCTCGCTTCAGATCGGCGGCAGCGATCAGTGGGGCAATATTACGGCCGGGCTGGAGCTCATCTCCCGCACGGACGGCGGCGAGGCCTTCGGTCTGACGATGCCGCTCATCATGAAGTCCGACGGCACGAAGTTCGGCAAGACCGCCGGCGGCGCGATCTGGCTCGATCCGGCCAAGACGTCGCCGTACCAATTCTATCAATTCTGGCTGCAGACCGACGACGCGGACGTCATCCGGTTCTTGAAATACTTCACGTTCCTGTCCAAGGCGGACATCGAGCGGCTCGAGCAAACCGTCCGTTCCGCACCCGAGCAGCGCGAAGCCCAATCGGTACTCGCCCGCGAATTGACGCTCCTCGTCCATGGCGAAGAGGCGCTTGCGGGCGCGGTCCGGGTCAGCGAGGCGCTGTTCCGCGGGAATGTCGATACGCTCACGTCCGACGATCTGGCCGACGTCGCGCGAAGCATTCCAACCGTGCAACTAGCGGAATCGAGCCTGAACATCGTCGAGCTATTGGTCGCTGCCGGCGCTGCTTCCTCCAAGCGGCAAGCCCGCGAGGATGTGCAGAGCGGCGCGGTAGCGTTGAACGGCACGAAAGCGCGCGACGCGAACCAGCTCGTCGCCGCTGCGGATGCGCTGTTCGGCCGGTACGTCCTGGCGAAGGTCGGGAAGAAAAAATACGTCATGGCCGTCTTCGGCGGTTAAAGGGGGACATCGAAGATGATCGTGGAGCAAATCAAACAGAAGGCGCTTCGCTTGTTCGCCTCCAAAGGCTACGAGGCGACTTCGCTGGACATGATCGCAACCGAGGCAGGACGGAAGAAGCCTTCGCTCTATACGCATTTCGCGGGGAAGGAGCAGCTGTTTCTGACCGTGTTCCACGAGGCGATCGCGGAGGAAATCCGATACTTGGACGCGTTTCATGCGGAGCACCGCGCGCTGCCGCTCGAGCAAGCGCTGCTGCGGTTGATCCAGACGTACAAAGAACGTTATATGAGCGACGACCATCTGAAGCTCATTCTATACCATGGGTTCATTATCCCCCAGGTGCACGAGGAGCCGGTCAAGGATGCGCTGAACCGCTATTTCGAACGTAAGGAACAGCTCGTCCGTCAGCGGTTGGCAGCGGAAGCGCCGCGGCTTGCCGTCGATATCGACTCGGCCGTACTCGCCTACTCCAATCTGCTGGAGGGAATGCTGGTGGAGCTGATCTACGCCGGAGCGGACCGTTTCGACCGGCGGCTGGCCGGCTCGTGGGAGGTCTATCTGCGCGGTATTCTGAACTAAGCGCATAAATTTCATGGTTCCACCTAATGCAAACATTCCTGAGCTCCTTCGAATTCTGATAAAACTTTAACATTTAATGGGGCTTGGCGACTATTCCAAGGCAGAAGCACCTCAGGGATAATCAAGTGGCATGCTCGGGGCCTTGGTCTGGCAGATGACACGCGGACTGCCTGGCGCCGTGCATAGCCCAATCTCGAATGGAGGCATTGTAATGAACCAGAACCAAACGCCGGGCGCTCGGAGAAAGCCGATCAAATTCGCCGCGTCCCTCGTGCTCGCGATGCTGATGTTCGGCATGGCCGTCATGCCCGCGATCGCGGCAACGCCGGCCAAGACCGTCAACGCATCGGCCACGCTCGCTTACAATCTGAAAGGGCTCAAGCACAATGTGGCCGTTCAGAAGGCGTACATCGCCTCGACGTACTTGTACGTCACGCAGCGGTCCGGCGGAACCGTCTACCTGTCCCGTTTGCTCATGAACGGCAAAGACGCCACTTACGTGGATGAGATGAAGATCACCAACTCCGGCCATGGCCAGTCGCTCGACATGTACACATACAACGGCATCAACTACTTCTATTTCAGCTCGAAGGCGGATCCGGATACGTCGAATTACTGGTCGCTCCAAGTCGCCAGACTGCAATACTCGGCAGGCAAGACGGTCGATTACACGGATCTTCACCGGTTCACCTATATGAATTACGCCGACAAAACAGGCTCGCGTCTAGGCGAGACTTATCGCGTGGATGGCGGCGGGAACAGCACGCACACGGTGTTCCGCGTTCAGACGAAGGAAGGCACGGTGACGTGGTCGATCTACGACACGGTCAAGCTGAACCGGCTGCTCGACGCTAGCGAACAGGTGCGCATGGACAGCGCCGCGGCGGTCGCCGCCTGCGTCGGCAGCTTCACCCAATCGGGCAGCGGCATCGTCCGTCCGAACGGCTCGTTCCAGGGGCTCGACTTGCTGGGCAGCACGGAGATTTATACGTCCGGCGGCGCGGAAGGCCAGACGCCTCAAATTGCGATGCTAACGGGCAGCGGGTCGTTCAAGACGCTCGCGAGCATCACGAACGTGGGCAAGCACGAGATCGAGGGCGTGCAGACGAAGAACGGCAACGTTTATTTCACGATCGTGACCGACCCGGTCAACAAGCAGAATACGCAGAAAGTGTATTACGTGCCGGATAGTATTTTTTAGGCCGTCCGCATAACGCCGGGCGTACCAAAGGCAGCCTTCGGTCACACAGACCGAGGTTGCCTTTTTGACATCGAGTGAATATGGACAACCCCAAGGCCCAGCGACGGCACTGCCGACGTGCCAGAAGGTGCCTGCTGAATGAGGCAGAACACCCAGAGTTCATTGCCCATTGCAGACGACTCCATTCAATACGCGATCGTCTCGAACAAGAAAGGCGCACCGTTCACATACGCCCTTAACAGCGCTTGCGCATAAGGCTGCTCCTCGATCAGCCCTTCCGTCTCGAGCGGATTCTCGGCATGGAAGCTGTAGGCTTCGATGATCGCCATGATGAAGAAACATTCCAGTTGCGAGATAGCCGCCCCCTCCAGCTGCCTGACCCTCTCGTAGCCTTCCATGAACCAAGCTCGCTGCTCGGGAGTTAATCCCATAATCGACTGCGCCATATCGTAAAGGTGGTAGCCGTAGCCGCACCTGCCGAAATCGATCGGATACGGTATGCCGTCACGAAATACGACATTGCCCATATGCAAATCCGCATGAATCATTCCATGATTTCGTTCATGCGGGGACAACGCGGCCAGCGCGCGCTCGACTTTGTCGGCGGCCAAGGCGTACAGCTCCATCGCTTCATCCGAGATGAAAGGCTGATGATGCCGCCTGAGATGCGCCCAGTCTCGTCTGAAACTTTCAAGCCCCCAAGTCGGACGAGCGAAATGAGCGGACGGGCTAAAGTCCGCGCTTGCCTCATGCAGGTTCGCCATTAAGACTCCCCAATGTCGAATGCCCTCCTCGGTCAGCGCCCCTCTCTCCGGCCGCTCTCCCTCGATCCATGTCAGCACCGTCGCAAAGTATCGTTGTCCGCCGCCCGCCTCGCAATCCGTAATGGTCTCACCGTCGTCGTTCACAACGGTTTCGGGAACGACGAGCCCCTTCGTGCTCAAGGCAGTCAACCACTCCAGCTCCGATGCGATCTCCTGGCGCGGTTTGTTGTCCGGGTGAATACGGAGCAGATAAGATTGTCCCTCATTAGCTTCGATGCGGAAGGTGACATGCTCGGATACTTGGATGAAGCGAAGCCCGGTCCAGTCTATGTCATAGCGCCGCAACGCATGAAGCGCTGCTCGCTTCGCCTCCTTCAGCGTCTGGCGCCGGTCGGCATCGGTCTCGATTCGAAAACCGCTATTCATCGTGCTTCTCCTGCTCCCTTCCAGCACGAATAAAAAATGCTGCCGCCGCCACGGCAGACTGCATCATTACCTGTATTTTACCATTTGTCCGCACTTTTCGTTTGGTCATAAATGATTATAACGAGACATTACGCTTTAGATACGGTGCATCGCTGATCGAGATAGGCCCTGAAATCCGCCACGGACGTAAACAGCTGATCCGGCCCCTTCGCATGCAAGACGGCGGGATCGGACGTCTCGGCCCAGGCGGCTGCTACGATCGGGACGCCGGCTTGGCGCGAAGCGTCGACGTCGCTGGGCGCATCGCCGACATAAATGCTCTCGTCCTGCGCGATGCCAAGCTGCTGCAGCACGCGCTCGATCCCCTGAACTTTCCGCGGTCCCTGCGGCGAGCCGGTCTCGACGATCTCGAAATACGAATCGAGGCCGAACACATTCAGCGTAATGTCCGTACTCCGCCGCCCTTTCCCGGTGACGAGCGCCAAGCGAATTCCGCTTCGCTTCGCGAATTCGAGGATGTCGACGATGCCTTCGAACGGTTCGGCGCACATCGGGTGAAGCTCCTTGTAATGAACCAGGTAATCTTCAACGCCTTGATCATACGCTTCCGGAATCAGCGCATGCACAGTGCCTTCTTCGGACGGTCCGAACGTATCGATAATCTCCTGATCGGTCAACGTCCTGCCCGCATGCGGTTCGATCGCTGCTTTGAAAGCAGCGATGCACAGCGGCAGCGTATTGCCGATCGTCCCGTCCAAATCAAAAATAATGGTTTTCAGCATCATCAAGCTCCTTCGCCTGGAAATTGGGCCCATCGCCTACTCCTATGACGCTGCTTGCCATCAAAAAGATGCCGCCCTTCAAAATCTCACCCGGACTTGATGATCGGCGCTGCCATGCGGTCGATATATTGGCGTTCCATCCGGCGCCGAGCCTAGCGGACGCGGCGGTTCATCAGCCGCTCGTTGCGCTGGAACCCGTACTGCTCGTACAAGCCGTGGGCATCGAACGTGGCGAGCAGCCCGTGCATGCTCCCGAATTGTTCGATAATGCAGGCGACCAGCTGCTTACCCAGCCCTTGCTTGCGGTGCGCCTCGTCGATGATCACATCGCACAAATAAAAGACGGTCGCATGATCCGTCACGACGCGCGCGAACCCGACTTGCTCCTGGCCGCGATAAATCCCGAAACAGACCGAATTGTCGATCGACTTCCGAATGACGTCTACCGCCCGATTGTTCGCCCAATAGCTATTCGCTAGCAATTGGCAGATCCGATCAAGGTCGAGCCGTCCTTTATCCGTGCTGATCCAATATTCGCCAATCTGTCTCTCCATATCATCGCTCCCGGTTTTTGGATGTAATTATAAGGAGTGACCCTTAATTAAACAAGACCTTTCGAATCAAGGCGCAACCGTTGACAGCGGTTCTCTAATTCGTCGCCGGCATCAGGTTCATGCGCTCACCCGGTTATCCTCCACTTGATCGTGAACGCCCCTTGCGCGCGATCGCCCGTGACCACAATTCGCACCGTGGATGGCTCATCCACCCGATACACCATCCATCCACCGTCATCTTGCTCGTCCCTTACATAAGTAACGCCTTCGCCCTCTAGGCTATAGCCGTATCCCCCACCGTTCGCCATTTGCCAGTCAATCCGGTACGACAACGTCTGCCCGCGTCCCAGCTCGACCGGAATCTCTTTCTTCCCGTGAAAATAGGCGAACTCCGCATGATATCCATCCGCGCTTCTCGTCTCCGTCCAATGTTTGGTTTGCGTGAAATCGGTCACGGACACGTAAAGGGAGGCGCACAACAGCAGGATGGCTACCACGCCGCTGTACGGCCACCATCTCCGGAACATGCTGGCCGCGCCTAGGAACGCCAACGAGCAAGCGATCCCATAGAAGCCGGCAATCAGCACCATCAGCCATTGGCCCGGGAACCAAATCACGAACGGAAGAACGCCCCCGAGCAAATAAAGCAGCACCGTAAGGGCCAACTTCGCCGGACTTCCCTTCTGTTTGATGAGCGCCGCGTCTACGCAGACCGCGAACAGGACGGCATACCCGTACGCCATTTGTCAGAGCGGAAGCTCGTGAATCATCTCCGACGTTTCATACAGGTCCGAACCTCCCGTTACGACGAGAAATCCAAGAAATATCGCCCCGGCCGCCGCGAATTTGGATGACAGATAGGCGATGACAGACGTCCACTTGCTCTTCATTGTCCCTCTCCCCTCCACGAACTTGATGCTTTCAAAATAACAACAATCGACGACGCCCGGCAGTTCTAATTTTCATAGAACCCGCCCGTTCCTTTGCAAAACATTCATCAAACGTTTACGCAGCATTATTCAACTTTACGTAAAGTTAGAACCGTCCAGCTTGCGAAAAGGAGAGAATGTTGATGAAAATTGCAGAAAAATTGCGAAGATGGGGAACGGCCGCGGCATTAAGCTCGATGCTCTTGGGGATCGCGCAGCCGGCGGGCCTAAGCTTAGCCGCGGGTGAGCCGTTGCTTGTACTGGCGGCAGCGCCGAAGCTCCTTATTACGGAGCTTGTGCCGGATACGGCGAATATTTCGGGCAGCGACGGTTATGAATTTATCGAGGTGTACAATAACTCGGATGCCGCGATCGAGTTTGCTAGCTATGGTCTGTTCATGAAGAAAGGAACAACGGAAGTCCAGCTCAAGCTGGACCCTAAATATACGAATGCCGTCATCGCGCCGCACGGAGCCATCACGCTGTGGGTCATCAATGATGCCAGCAAGACGGCAACGACCGATAGCTTCAACGCCAACTTCAAGACCGCGCTGGAAGAAGGCACTAATTTGTTCCGTCTCGTCTCCAGCGAAGGCATGAGCAACAGCGCCGAACGCACCTTGATCATTCGCGATGACGCCGGAGCCGATGTGATCAGCGCCAAGTACGAGAACGACGACCAGACCAAGCCCGATCAAGGCATTTTCTATCAACACCCGGCCGCAGGCGAGAATAAGATGGTCATGATGCCGCAACCCGGCACGGTGTCCGCCACGCCGGGGCAAGTCGCCGATAATCAGCTTGTGCCATACGTGAAGGCGGCGAGGACGATTACGCATACGCCGCGACAGCAGGCTGCCGCTAATCAAGATTATAAGGTGGACGCCGTTATTACCGGCGGCGCGACGGTCGCCGGATCGGTCTACTTCAAGACCAACCTGCAGCAGACCTATGCCGCTCTTCCGATGACCGCATCGGGCACCGCTTACTCAGCGTCGATTCCGAGCGCGAGTCTGATTGGCGCGAGCGAGCTGACTTATTACATACAAGCACAGGACGGCAGCGATGAGCCTGTGAAGTCGGCGGAATATACGGTGCAGTTGACCGCTCCGACAGAACCGAACGTACCGACCGTACCTTCGGTTATACCGTCGCTGCTCATCACCGAGCTTGTGCCGGATACGTCCAACGTGACAGGCGTAGATGGTAAGAGCTACGACGCGTATGAGTTCATCGAAGTCTACAATAATACGAATGCGACGATCAATTTCAAGGACTATAAGCTGAGCTATGAATATGAAGGCACGGCGGCGCCGTGGACGCCGGTCTATACCGGGGATATGCCCATCCCGGCCGGACAAGCCCTCGTGCTATGGGTAACGAACGCCGCCAACAAGAGTCTGACGGCAGAACAATTCAATGGCAACTTCGGCACGTCCCTGACCGAGAACCTCCAGCTGTTCCGGCTCGCGGAGACGGGCGGCATGCATAACAGCAATCCCCGCAAATTGGTCATCTACGATGCGGCGGGCGCGGCAGTCGCAAGCGCTTCCTATCAGAACGACGCCCAGACGATCGCAGACAAAGGCATCTTCTATCAGCACCCGGCCGCAGGCTTGGCCGAGATGGCGATGATGCCGGATCCGGGTACGAAGCCGGCTACACCCGGCGCGGTCGCGGCCGAGCAGCTGATTCCGGCCGTCGTGCAGAAGCCGGTCGAAATTGCGCATACGCCGGCCGTTAACGCGTACAACAATCTGGCGTACGCTGTATCTGCCGTGATTACGGGCGGCAGCGCGGGGACCACCGCCAGCGTCTATTATAAGACCGATCTCGCCGAGACTTACGCCAGCGTTGCCATGACAGCGGATAGAGGCGTGTTCAAAGCCGACATTCCGGCCGCGGCTCTGGCCGGTGCCGGTCAACTGACCTATTACATCGAAGCGCGCGACGGTTCCCTCGAGCCCGTGAAGACGGCCGCCTTCAACGTGAAGCTGGTCGCGCCTGCCGACGATTCCGGCGTTCCGCCGCTGCTCATCACCGAGCTGCTGCCGAACAGCGATAACGTGACCGGGGTTGGCACGGATGCTTTCGAATTCATCGAAATCTATAACAACACGCAGCAGACGATCAACTTTAAGGACTACAAAGTGTACTACCGCTATACGGACAGCGGTCCGGACGCGGATGTTGTCTGGAATACCGACCGCGAGGATCTGATGATCGCCCCCGGCAAGACGTTGGTGTTCTGGATCATCAACAGCGCCAACAAGGCGTACACGGTAGCCCAATTCAACCAAGCGTTCGGCACGAGCCTTACGGAAGGTGAGGATATCGTGAAAATGTACAGCGACGGCATGGCGAACGGCTCCAAACGCGGCATCGCAATCGGCACGAACACGCATAAGGACATTGCCGTCGCCTATTACGACGGCACGACGACCAATGTCGTCAACAAAGGCTTCCACTATACGTACCCGACCGGCGGCGCAACCGACATGATCGCGCATGCCTCCGGCACGCTGGCCGCATCGCCTGGCAGCATCGAAGCCGTGCAGGTGCCGCAGAATCCCAATGCCGTGAAGGCGGATACCTCGGTGCCGGTCATCGCCGATCAGACCGGCAAGACCGAGATCAGCGAGATGGACAATCTGGCGATCACGGCCGACGTGGCGGACGAGACCGCCGTGAAGACGGTCGCGCTGTATTACCGCACGGACGCGGGCGCCGCTTTCACGAAGCGCTACTTGTACGAGGACTATTCGGACAAAATGTTCCACTACGCGGTCTTCTCGCCCGAGCTGGTCGGACGCCAAGCCGTCGAGTATTACTTCGAAGCGTCGGACGGCACCCATACGGTGAAATCCGATACGTTCAAAGTCAACATCCTGTCCAAACACAGCCATGCCGATCTCCGGCTGAACGTGAAGGACGGGGATATTATGAGCGGCGCCCGCGTGATCAAGGGCACGTCGGAACATGCGGCTGCGGATGATTTGAAACTCGCCGTGGACGGCAAAGAAGCAGCGCCAACGTATCATGCGCTCGAGGAAGATGCTTATTTTGCCTTCGAGGTAACGGGCGTCAACTATTACTTCAAGAACGCGGTAACGATGGGCAAAGAAATTCTGTATACGTTCATGGACCCGATCAATACGTGGACGACGCTGACCTACCCGATCGACGCGAGCCGTCTTGCCGAAGGCGCGAATGAGATCGCGGTCCGCGCGGCGACCAAATCCGGCCCGTTCGACGACCGGGCGGAAGAGAACAAGGACGATTTCAAGATTCGCAATGTGCGTCTGGTGCTCGCGGACGGAACGGTCATCTACGATCCGAAATACGCGAATCCCGAAGAAGTGCTGGCTATGGGCGACAGCGCGAATACGCTCGCAGGCATCGAATTCCAATTCGCCTTGACGCAAGCCGAGCTGCTGGCCAAAGCCTATGCGTGGACAACAACGGACGCGCAGGACGGAGCGCACGCAGTCTCGATCGAGGACGCTTCCGGCAAGAAAATATCCGCGAACGTAACGGTCGACAACACAGCGCCGGCGATTCAGCCATCCGTCGAGGAAGGCAAAGCTTACCGCGGCGCGTTCACGCTGAACGCCGGCGTGACCGATCCGCTGGCAGGCGTGCAATCCGTCGCCGCCAAGCTCGACGGCACGACGATCGACTTGCCCTACGCCGCTTCCTCCGGCAAGCTGGCGAAGGGCGAGCATGTCTTCGAGATTACGGCCATCGATAAAGCCGGCAATAAAGCGACGAAGACGATTCGATTCACGGTTCCGGACGAGAATCCGAGCAAGCCAGCGCTGGTGTCGCCGACCAACGGTCTGACTGGCGTCTCGCTCTCTCCGCTGCTGGCCGTCAAGCTGTCCGACCCGCTGGGCGATACGCAGAAGGCCTCCTTCTATCGCGGCTTCCGCTACGACGGGGCTAACCGCAGTGGGCTTGATGCATTCATCGGCGCCTCCGAGACCGAGCCGCCGAAGAAGATTGCGCCAGATGGCGAGAAGGCGATGGCGGCGGACGATTGGACTACGATCAGCACGGTGGATAAGAAGTACCTAACGACGGATTCGGCGGAGAAATTCCCGTATCATCGGTTCGCCATCGACCTGGACAAGTCGGTGAAGCCGACGGATCGGGTGGAGGTCAAGTGGCGGGGCCACTCGCTCGAAGGCCGCAAAGTAAGCCTGTACGCATGGAACAAGGAAGAGCAGAAGTGGGACATGCTGACGAGCAAAATCGCGGGCACCGAAGACTTCGAATTGACCAGCACGGTCGAAGCCGGTCCTTACAATACCGACGACAGCCTGCATGTGCTCGTGCAGGACGAGAAGCCGATATCGGAGGATCCGTACGATTTCTCGTTCATCTGGATGTCGGATACGCAGTACTATTCCGAGAGCTACCCGCAAATCTATACGAAGAACGTGCAGTGGATCGTAGATAACGAGAAGCAGCAAAAGATTCGGTACGTCATTCATACCGGAGATATCGTGGACGAGGCCGACCAGCCGTACCAGTGGGAGAACGCCAATAAGTCGATGAGCATTCTCGACAAGTCGGGCATTCCATACGGCGTGCTTGCCGGTAACCATGACGTGGCGCATCAATCCGGCGACTACCGCTATTATTGGGAGCATTACGGCGAGAATCGCTTCAACAGCCAACCGACCTACGGCGCCTCGTACCAGAACAATCGCGGCCATTATGACCTCGTGTCGGCGGGCGGCAATGATTTCATCATCGTGTACATGGGCTGGAATATCGGGGATGCGGAGATCGAATGGGTGAACAAAATCGTCTCCGAGCATCCGGACCGCAAGGCGATCCTCGCCTTCCACGAATATATGCTCGTCTCGGCCAATCGCGCGCCGATCGCCGACGAGATCTACGAGCGCGTCGTCGTGCCGAACAAGAACGTCATCATGACGCTGAGCGGCCATTACCACGACGCCGAGAATTTGGTGGACGAAATCGACGACAACGGCGACGGCAAGCCCGATCGCAAGGTCTACCAGATGCTCGCCGACTACCAAGGCGCGGAGATGGGCGGCCTCGGCTACATCCGTCTGCTGCAATTCGATCTAGATAACAACAAGGTGCACGTGAAGACGTACTCGCCTTATCTGGACGATTATAATTACTACGATCCGGCCGAATATCCGAAGAAGGACGAGTTCGATCTGGACGTCGACCTTGGCACGATGAACAAGCAGGTCGCAACCGACTATCTGGGCGTCAACATCTATACGGATCAATTGATCGGCAAGGTTGACGGCGTCGTGAGCGGCGGCAACGCCTCGGTCACGTGGAGCAATCTGAATGCCGACCAGCTGTATCAATGGTATGTGCGCGCCGAAGATAACAACACCGGCAGCACGCTGTCCGATATTTGGAGCTTCACGACCGGCAACGCCGGAACCGGGAATCCGAGTCCGATTGATCCCGTGACCCCGAGCCCGGGAACGGGCGGCAATACCGGCGGCGATAAGCCTGCCGGCAGCGAGAACAGCGGCGGCGATAAGCCTCCCGGTAACGAAAACATCGGCAGCGGCGGCAGCCAAGGCAGCAGCAGCGGCGGCGGCCAAGGCAGCAGCAGCGGCGGCGGCCAAGGCAGCAGCAGCGGCTCCGGCCAAGGCAGCAGCAGCGGCGCGGCGAAGTTCGCGGACGTGCCGCAATCCCACTGGGCGCACAGCTACATTCAGAAGCTGGCCGAGCGCGGCGTGGTGAATGGAACGGACGCGAAGCATTACGCGCCGGGCAAAGTCGCGACGAGAGCCGAATTCGCCAAGCTGATCGCCGGCGCCTTAGGCATCCCGAGCGGCGGAACAAGCGCGAGCTACACTGACGTTGCGGCAGACAGCTGGTACGCCGGGGCTGCTCAAGCATTGACCGAAGCCGGCATCATGCAAGGCGACGGCAAGGGCCAATTCCAGCCTACCCGCGAATTATCGCGCCAAGAAATGGCTGTCATTCTCGTGAAGGCGTACGAGTGGAAGTACGGCGAGATCCAAGCTGATGCGAACGCGATGGCAGGCTTCAAGGATGGCGCATCCATGAGCGCCTGGGCGAAGAGCTACATCGCCAAAGCGGTGACGCTTGGCCTTCTTCAAGGCCAAGGCGGCGGACTCTTCGCGCCGGCCAAACCGGCTACGCGCGCGGAATGCGCCAAGGTCGTATACCTGCTCATGACGATACAGGAGTAGAATCGATCGCTTACTTGGATAACTAAACAAAATCGCCTGGACCTTCTGCGGAAGGTTCAGGCGATTTTGTTATTGGCGGTTCGCTTATTCGCATCCAGCGCAACGGCTTACCGCAACGACTCCAAATACTCGCGCATTAACGTATCCGATATAGCCAGCGCCTCGTCGCGCGTCGCGGCAGGAGCCGAGATCGCCATGCCGTTCTCCGGGTCCCAGACGGTCTGCTTGTAATTTCCATTGGAATCTGTCATACGGTTCGCTAATAGCAAACTTACCTGGGTGAAATCTTCATTGGCAAAGATAAGATGCGACTGGTAAATTTCTGTTCTTACGGGAGCTCCTTGCCCGCCGTTCACAAGATAAGGATAAGACATAGCGCCCCAGCCTTCTTTCGCAAAATGAATCGTCAGCTTGCGCTGATCGCGCGGGACCGGAATCTGCTCGCCGGCGACAGTCGCTTCGCCTTTAAATGTACGTTTCCCGCTTAGGCTCGTATACAACTTTCCTTGCAGAATAACCACGGCTGGTTCCGTCCCCGCCTTCACACCATCAGTCCCAAGCCGGACCTTCACCCCCGTCAGCGTCATGTCGATGGAACGGGGAATCATCCGATCAATCATCCACATCGCGCCAATTACGAGAATCAGCATCCCGATGGCTGTCATTCGCCTTTTCATCCGTTAGCAAGCCTCCTCACAGTCCACCCGACATGGAAACTTCCTCCATGTGGTATTTAACGGACCGTACGTCTTGAAGGTTGCATGCCGCTGGATAGCTGCCTCAATCCCCCCCACGAATCATGACGGGAAATCTGCACCGCTGCTCCCTGTACTGGTTAACAGCTTGATCTACACTGCCTTCCCTTTCTTACTGCTGCCCATGAAGAAGAACGAGAGCAGGCTGCCCCCGAGCAGAATGATGGTGGTCAGCATGAGCGCGGCGTGCATGCCGGAGACGAACGATCCGCTTCCGTCGATAATCGCGCCAAGGACGGCAACGCCCAGCGTCGCGCCGAGCTGCCGGCTTGCATTCAGCGCTCCCGACGCGGCGCCGGTCAGCTCCTTGGGAACGGAGGAGACGACAGCGGTCACGAGCGGCGGGATCGTGAACGTCACCCCGAAACCAAACAGCAGCAGCCCCAGAATCGTGCGAAGATCGCTCGTATGAACATCGACACCGACGAGCATCCACGTGCCGAGCGCGCCAAGGCCAAATCCGATCGTCGTGAATGTTCTCGCCCCGACGCGAGGCACGATTCGCCCCACCCATATCGGGTTGACGACCATCGGAATCATCATCGGAAGAAGGGCGAGGCCCGCCGAATAAGCCGATAATCCGCGCAGCTGCTGGAAAAATAACGGCAGGACGAACAGAATGCCCGAAAGCCCAAGGTTCATGATCATCCCGGCAATCATGCCCGCCGAGACGGCAGGATTCCGGAATAACTGCAGCGGGAGCAGCGGCGACTTGCCCCTCCGCTCCACGATTACGAAGAGCACGGCGCTGGCCAACGCCACGCCGAACACCGTCACAATGACGGCTGAGCTCCATCCGTACGATCCCCCTTTCATGAGTCCGAAGGACAAGGCGACAATCGCTGCAATGGCCAATACTTGACCGTTCAAGTCCAGATGTTGGCGCGATTGAGGACGTTCTCTCTTGGTGAACAGCAGCGTCGTTGTCAGACTGATCAGAGCAAGCGGCACATTCAAGAGAAAAATGCTGCGCCAGCCAACCGAATCGACCAGGATTCCGCCTACTACCGGACCGGCCGCAAGCGCCATGCCAGTAAATGCGGCCCATATGCCAAGCGCCCGAGCCCGCTCCTTCGGATCCGGGAAAGCATGGGCAATGAGGGTGAGCGAGGCCGGCAGCAGGGCCGCCCCTCCCGCGCCGAGCACGATGCGCAGGGCGATCAGGGCGCCCAGCGAGGAGACCGCCGCCGATAAGGCCGACGCGACAAGGAATAGCGCTGCGCCCCCAATATAGACGCGTCGGGCCCCCAGCTTATCCGCAATCGATCCCATGGATAATAGCAAGCCCGCGAATACGATCGTGTAGGCGTTCACGATCCATTGTAGGCCGGATATGCCGCCTCCCAAGTCAGCGCGAATCGCGGGCAGCGCCACGCTTATGATTGTCGTATCGAGAAGTACCATGAAATAGCCGAGCGAAATGCCGAATAGCAGAAGGCCCTGGGCCCGGTTCCCGGTCGCTTTCGTCCGTGCTTCTAGTGCGTTGTCCACGATGAAATTCCCCTTCCTTCCAAATCGAATGATCTACCGCTCTTCCAGAACCAGTGTATAATTAGGCACATGCGAGAACGAGTTGAGCGTTTATCCTAGGAGTCGTACTCCTACATTCGAAATCGACAAAAGGACAAAAGCGAGGAATGAAACCTATGGAGCAAGCTGCTAAGGAACGGCTGCATGAGCTGGCTCAGTTCCTGAAGACGAGGCGAGCCCGCATATCTCCCGAGCAGGCCGGCTTGCCTACTGAAGGCCGAAGACGCACGCCTGGACTGCGACGAGCCGAGGTCGCCCAGTTATCGGGCATCAGCGTAGATTGGTACACATGGTTAGAACAAGCGCGAGACATTCAAGTATCCGCCCAGGTGTTGGAATGCATCGCCCGGACGCTCCGGCTCGACGACAACGAACGCAGCCACCTCTTTCTTCTGGCGTCTCAATCGCTGCCGGCCGAACGGACGCCAGCCGAGAGCGTGATTCCGCCCACCTTGCAAAGGTTCCTCGATCAACAGGAGGCAAGTCCCGCGCTCGTGACCGATCCGCGGCTGGATATCGTGGCGTGGAATCCGCTTGCGACCGAGATTTACGGCAATTACGGGGCGATGTCTGCGCGCGATCGCAATGCGGTCTGGCGGACATTCATGTCGCCGTACGTCCGGCAGCTGCTGCGGGAGAACTGGGAGAGCCACGCCCGGCACCGCTTGGCCTCCTTTCGGGCCAATTATGGCAAATATCCCGGCGATCCGTGGTGGATGGCATTCATCGAGGAGTTAAATCAAGCAAGCGAGGAATTCCGGGCATGGTGGCCGCAGCATCACGTCATGAGTGGGCCCGAGGGACAAAAGATCAATTATCATCCGACGGCCGGGCTGCTCATTTTCGATCAAATCTCCTTCCAAGTGACCAATGCTCCCCATCTCACCGTGACGATCAATGTACCGGCGAACGACGACACGATCGCCAAAGTCAAGAAGCTCCAATCCCGTGCCGGCGGTGAAAAGAAAAGGCAGCCGATCGTCTGATCGACTGCCTGAATCCTTATCCGCAACAAACCGATGGCCTGTTACGCTTTGCGAACCGCGAACCAAAGCTCGACATAATTAAGACCGTCCTTGGCGCCGTACATTTCGAACTCGACTCCGTCCACTTGCTCGTAACCCGCTGTCGGGAGCCATTCGGTGTAGAAGCGGCGGTACAGCGTTTCGATCGTGTTGCCGAATTGATCCCATGTATGCGGCTCCGACGGGAAGATCGCCCACGTATGCGCGGGAATCGTCACCGTAGTATACCCGTCCGTGTCGCTCGCTTCGTCCTTGAAGGCGCACAGCATGTACGGGAACGTATCCGGTCCGGTCTTCCGGTAGCTGCACACGGCATGGACGGGATGCAGATACTGGCCAACGAACGATGGCAGCTCGCCCGCCCGCGCTTCAAGCCGCTTCACGTCCCCGTTCGCGTGATGCCGCTCCCACAGCTGGGCAGGCGTCTGCGGCGCCTCCCCGCTTCCGTCGGTCCGGAATACGCCCTCAATGCCGAACACGTCAAAGCTCCCCTTCGTCTCGATCCGATAATTCATGGCCTCTGCCCCTTTGATCGTGATAAGGAAGGACAGCCGGGGGTAGGCTTTGAGCGCGATCCCGTCCTGACGGGCCATCGCCGGCGTAATCCCGTGCAGCGCATGGAACGCCCTTGCGAACGAGACCGGCGATTCGTAGCCGTACTTCATCGCGATATCGACCACTTTCGCAGACCCGCCATCTTGCAGCTCGAGCGCCGCAAGCGTCAGCCGTCTGCGCCGAATATATTCGGCCAGCGTCACGTCCGTGATGAACGAGAACGTCCGCTGGAACTGGTAGGTCGAGCAGCAAGCCATGCGAGCGACTTCGCCCAGCTCAATCTCTCCGTCCAAGTTGGCTTCGATATAGTCGATCGCCCGGTTCATTCGTTTCAGCCACTCCATCGCCTTCCCTCCTTTCGCCTTCAGTATAGCGGGGGCGGAGCGCCGCTTCGCAACGATTCGTGCCCGAATAAGTTGCCAGGCCGGGCGCAATCCGATCCTAACACCTCACATATTTGCGTTTGAAGCCAAGCCTCCCGCGTTCCAGCTCCTTGCGAATCGACTCGGAAGCATGCAGCACTTTCTTGCTCCGCGCAAGTTCAACCCCGCCTACCGCCTCGGCCGTCACGACCGCCTTGTCGTGAAGCGGCACATAAGAGATCGCCACCGTGTAGATAAAATTATTCATCGCGGATTTTACCCGATCCGGCGCATCATGGATCGTCTGCTGCGCCAGGTCCAGCAAGCCGGACAGCTTGCTTGCGCTGAACTCGCTGTCCTTGCGACTGCCCAGCAGCCAGCAATAACAGCTCCACCCGGCCGACCGCCGGAGCTCTTCGTCGCTTGCGATCCATCGATCGGCGACCGTCTGCGCGATATCAGCCTCGGCCAACGTGACCGCGACGACGTAATCCGAGAGCATGTAGAAATACGCTCCGTCCATCCAACGATCGAAATCGGCCTCCGTCATCGTTTTCGGATCGGCAATAATGCCGGCGAAATACATCGCATCGTAGTTCCCCGTCGCGTACAGCTGCTCGGCCAGCGGCTGATTGAGCTTGATCTGCTTCGCGAGCGGCTTCATCGCGCCCGTAGCCACGCCGAATACCGGCTCGTGAGCGCCATTGCCCATATACATTTTCTTGAGACGCTCCTTGCCCAGCGCTTCTAATTCCTGCATGACCGTATTGAAATCCATCCTCGCATGCTCCCTCTCTTATCCATAATTTGTCCTTGCATTACTCACGAAGCTATTACTCTTGTTCTCTCAAGGCTTGCGTGGATATACGTTATATTCGCCGTTACCGGACGAGAATCTAAGAATGTTGCCGTCCTCGGGGATACCGTTGAAATAAGCGCCGATGCAGCCCGTCGTACATCGGTGTCCGGCGATCAAGATGTTAACCTCGCGGTCTGCATGCATGGCCGTCAGTTCCTTCATGAAGGTGAAGATTCGATTGACGAAAGCCGGCACTTCCTCAACGCCTTTATAGAACGCGGGATCCGGCACGATGCCCTTCATTCTGACTTCTTCTCTACGCAACAGATCCGCCTCGCCGAGATCAAAGACATCCAACCTTTCATCGATCACAGGTTGTAGGCCTGTTGCGATTGCCGCCGTCTGAACCGCTCTTCGTTGAGGCGAGGTATAGACGTAATCGAATGCGATAGATGCCAGTTTGTCTCGAAGTCGTTCCGCTTGCTCGATGCCTGCCTCGTTAAGCGGCAAGCCCGATCTGCCTTGGAGCTTTCCTTCTTTGTTCAGATCCGTTTGACCGTGCCGTACGACATAAATCACGCGGCAGCCCTCCTTGGTTTCGCCTTTCGCCACACCATGTTCTTCATCGCTACGTTGTTCCGCACGCCGAGCGTGCTTTTGCCCGCGCCGGACATCCCGACCTGTAAGATATTCATCGGCTTCCCTCATTCCGGGGACCCGCCTTGCCCAGCAGCACGCGGCTCGCTTCCTCCAAGATTCGCTTATCGCGCATGACCATGAACCGCAAAGCATAATCGTCGCTATCCCGAAGCGAGGCGTCCAAGGCGTCCAAAGCCTGGCCGACCGGCATCCACACCGCGTACATCCCCAGCTCCGTTTCGTTCTCCGTGAGCGCGGCTGCGCCCAATTGGCGAATAGCCCTCGCCATGTAGCAATAAGACCGCTGCAGGAACCCGGTGCGCTGCTTATGCTCGTCCACGATGCCCAGCGCATGCGTAATCTCCGCCTCGAAGCCGGTCTCTTCGCGGATTTCCCGGATAAACGCGGCCTCGATGTCCTCCCCCTCGTCGACTCCCCCGCCGGGCAGCTTGTATACATTCACGGTGGACATATACATCATGGCCACCTGCATGTCATCCTTCCACAGCACGCCGCGCGAAGCATGTCTCGACACTTGTTCCAGCTCCGCGGCGACGTCTCCCGTCACCTTGAGATCGGTTATTCTCGCAAGCAGCTTCATCTTTCCGTCCTCCCTTATTCCGTAGTGCTCGACGTTAACATGATGGCCGTGCCGTCTTGGACGCATAACGATCCCTTACCTGGACATCTTTTTAAGAACTACATAACAAAACCGTCGTAACAAATCCGTTGCCCGACAATATGATGATGATAGAACAATGTAGCGAGGTGAACCGATGGCAGTCGTTAAAGCCAGGAGCGGAGATATTGACATGTTGGCCAGGTTGCTTCGAGCCGAGGCTGTGGGTGAAGGCGAAATGGGCATGCTCCTTGTCGGGAATGTCGGGATCAACCGGATAAGAGCGAATTGCTCTGATTTTAAAGGACTTCGGACCATACCCGAAATGATTAATCAGCCGCATGCGTTTGAAGCGCTGCAACATGGCATGTATTACGAGAAGGCTAGAGACAGAGAACGCCGTCTAGCGCAAAAGGTTGTAAATGGAGAGCGGTATTGGCCGGCCAAATATTCCCTTTGGTATTTCCGTCCCGGAACGGCTGAAAATCCCCTGCCTTGCCCGCCGGTTTGGTATAACCAACCGCACGTAGGACGATACAAACTTCACTGTTTTTATCAGCCGACGGGGGAAGAATGCGAAAGTGTATATAATTTCTAACCTGAAGATCCGCTTCAATAGCGGATCTTTACTTTATCTCTTACTAATTCGATTGTTGCCAGCCGATATTCCTGCAATTCAAACAGCCCTCTGTTCAATCGTGAACAGAAGGCTAATGAGCCGAGATATTGGCATAGTCCACTCCTCCATAAAGGATAAGTTCATCGTTCTCGACGCGAAGCGGATGCTGGGGATGTTGGCCGATGCGCGAAGAAGGCGGACCGGATTTCAGGTCGAACGCAATCGGGAACGCCTGTCCGCCCTCGATGCCCAGCAGATAAGTCTCGAGCGCATGACAATCCGTATAACGCGGAACATAGGCAAACAGATTGGTATCCCCCAAGGTGATCATCTGCAGCTTAACCGGTTCTTCGGAAGGTTGGATGATTTCGAAGTCGACCGGGAAGGTTACGACCTTGGCAGAAGGTCCGCCGGCTGCGGGTTCCCACCAAGCTTCATAGTTTCCCGTCCAGCTGAGGTCGGTCTCCAGCCCGTAGCAGCTCGGCGCCCCCAAAGGGCGTACGTTCGCATTCGAGTCGGGCTTGATAAGCAGATGCCCTTCGGGATGAGTGCCGATCGCGCCCGCTTCACTTTCACGACCCGCATCCCCCCTTCCAATCACTTCTTATTCAACATCCAGACGCATTCAGAACAGACAATGTTGCGGGTATTCGCTCTTCCTCGCCAACGCAAAAAGGAGCAGACTGCCGCGGCAATCTGCTCGTGAATGGTTCGTGCGCGTATTACGCACACTTCTCGAAATCTGACTTCGCCATAGAACAACATAACTATACGGCTTCCACTTACTCGAACGTCGTGCCCAGTTCCTCGTTCACGGCTTGAACCAGCTTCGCCTTGGCCTCCGCGATGAGCGGCTCGGCTTGCGGCAGCGCTTCTGCCCCATCCTCCAAGTAGCGAACTTCGGTGCGAATCTCCTGACGATCCTCGTCGTAGATGACCTTCACCGCGATCAGATCGGTGACGTCGCCAGCCTGCTCGCCGACATGCTGAATCTCTGCTTCCCAAAACTCGTCGCCGTCATCTGTAATCCCATATTCGATGCCGTCATGAATCTCTACTTTATGCCAGTTGCTCATGCGCGACCACCTTAATCCTCATTTATTTACTTGGCTTAATTATAAACGAGAGCGGGGCTGGAAGAGAACAGCCATTCGTTGAAAGTGCTATCAATTAATTTTATGTAACCTATAGATGACGGTTATTACAAGGAAATTACCCCCATGTAGGCTCTTCCGAGCAGACAGAAGCCCGGCCGCCATGGCCGGGCTCTCCTGCCGATCAATTGCGGAAGAACGGCGGCGAGTAGCCCGCCTCCCGCACAATACGCTCCTGCTCCGACTCGCCATGGAATTCGCGCTCCATGGCCAGATTAGCTTCCTCCGCCTCCGCTTCTTCACGCGCCTCGATGACCGCTTCTATTTCATCGTAGACAGGCGAAGATCTCACCGGTTCCTGCTCCATTCGCTCATCCTCCTTCGCAAGGGGCGCACCTAGTTTTCCCAGCGCAGGAGACATCATGCAGACTCCGTCGTTCCATGCAAATGACGATGCCAATGGAGCAGGTAACAGCGGGCTTTCTCATGCTCAGCCGACCATGTTCGCCGAATGACCGAGCGTGCCCGTCACTTCATTGCCTTCCTTCCGCCAATATTCGATGCCGCCGAGCATTTCTTTCACCCGGAAACCAAGCGCGGACAGACGTGCCGCTCCCTTGGTCGCGCCATTACAGGCCGGGCCCCAGCAGTAGACGACGATCGTGCGATCCGTGGCGAGAGCCGCGGTCGTCTCTTCGCTGATCTGACCGGAAGGCAAGTTGATCGCGCCCGGAATATGGCATTCTTCATAAGCCTTCGAGCTGCGAACGTCGATTAGCACGAAATCGTCGAGACCATGCTGCCTGTCGTAGTGGACGTCCGCGACGTCCGTCTCCATGGCGAGCTTATTCATATAATGCCGATGAATATCGGTCGGCGACGCAGCGGGTGTCTCGAGAACAAGGGAATGAAGCGATTGTGTTGTCATAGGGATAACCTCCGAATGGGATGATGGGTGATTGACCTCACTATAGCACGGCCCCCAGGATCGGCGTTATCGATAGAAATCTATGCGACACTTCAATAATTTTGATCATTCAATCATTCGATCGTTCGTCGTTACTGCATGACCCTCATCGGCAGTTGCGTGAGCGATTGGCCCGGCGCCGATGTTACGAGGCTCTTCTCCAAATCGAACGCCACCGGCTCGATACGGCGGAAGCGCTGCAGGAACGCCGTCAGCGCGATGTTCAGCTCCAATCGGGCCAGCGGTCCGCCCAGACAGAAGTGCGGACCATTACCGAAGGTCAAATGCTTCTTGCTGTTGCCCCGGTGGATGTCGAGCGTGAACGGATTGGCGAACATCTGCTCATCCATGTTGGCCGCGCTCATCCACGCGATGACGACAGCGCCTTTCTTCATCTCTACGCCCAGCACGTCGGTGTCCTGCTTGACCGTCCGATCCCGCTTGGAAATGTGGAACCGGTACCGGAGCATCTCCTCCACCGTCTGCGGGACAAGCCCCGGGTCGCCCTGCAATTGCTCGTACAGCTGCGGATCATCGTAGAGCAGCGAATAGAAGAGGCTGGCCATCATATGGCTGGTCGTCTCGACCCCCGCGCCGAGCAGCAGCATCGTCGTGCGCACGACTTCGTCGTCGTTGAACCGCTCGCCCTCGATGTCGACCTGCAGCAGATCGGAGATGATGTCATCCGCGGGATCGGACCGCTTCCGGACGACGATCGGGTACAAATACTCGTAATACTGCTTCGCCGCGGACATTTTGCGCAATTCCGTCTCCTGCTCGCTGCCTTTCTCCAGAGGCTGGAACAAAATATCGACCCAGTTCTTGAACAGCGCGCTGTCATCCGTCGGCACGCCGAACAAGTCGGCCATGACCATGGACGGCAGCGGCGCGGCCAACGTCTGCACGAGATCGACCGGGCCGTCCGGCTTCATTTCTTCGACCAGCTTATTCGCGATTTGCCGGATGCGAGGCTCCCAGTTGTCCAGCGCGCGAGGCGTGAACGCCGCGGAGATGAGCGAACGCCGTCTCGTCGACTCGGGCGGGTCCTTGAGCGTCAGGTTGATTTTGTCCGGGATGCCGCCCTCCTTGTTCTTCGCCCCAACCGCGATCGCCGTTCGCTCGCCTTCGCTGGAGAAGATCTGATGATTGCTGAGCACCTGCTTGACGTCCTCGTACCGGAACACGTTCCACGTATCCGTCGCCTCATGGTAATAGACCGGATGGTCGGCCAGCATCCGCTTGTACCATTCGAGCGGGAAGAATTCCTCCGATCTCGAGCGGAACGCCGTAATGTCTTGGATCGATATGACTTTGTTATACATCATTGCACCTCCGTCATTATCGCGATTGCAGCAACGCGAGCACTTGCATCCTCTAGCCATTCCCATTTTATACGACCCGTCTATTTCACGTTAATCCAACCAAACAACCAATCTCGAAATCCTTTTAATGTAGGTAAATTGACTATACGATTAGTACATTTCGCGGTTGAATCCAGATTGAACGGCTGCCGTTGCCTTCATACGGCGAAGCGGATTTCATGCCAAAGACATACAAGATGTTGGATAAGCGCGAAACTTATCCCTTCTTGTATGTCAAGGTGAAGCGGTGATAAGCGTGAACCTATATGCTTGTAAGGCATGCAAATAGCCGGCATAGCGCCGGCTGTTCTTCTTCGAAATGTCGATTCCGCTCTATTCATGTTCGCGCTGCTCTAGATACCACCAGCAGCCTTGCGCGATTCGTCCTGCCTCCCGCCTTAGCTCCTCCGAAGCGAAGCTCTGGCCGAAGGCATGCAGCACCGCCTCCATAACCGACACGTTGAGCTCGTCCGCCGCAAGCAGCTCCAGCAGTCCTTTGGTCAACTCCTTCGCCTTGAGCGACTCCTCCGACCGCTGGACGGTCCGGTCAAAGGCGCGAAGCTCCTCGGTAATGGCGGCCTGATCGGGCCGCTTCGGGTACTCGCCCGAGCTGATGCGCGATAACGTCGTCAGGTCGAATACGTGCTCTCGCCGCTCCCGCATCGCGCTTAGCACCAGCTCGATATGCCGGAGCAGCTTCGGCACGGCCTCCTGCCAATCGGGATCGGGACGATGAAAATTCCGCCACGTGTTGGCGACTTGGTGCAGCATGCCATAGAACAATACCGCGCCTTCGTACGCATACGGCCGAATCGCTTCCCCGTACAATCGGACGAACCGCTCGGCCAGCCATTTCAACTGAACCCGGCCCAGATCGGCCGCCTGGATTTCGCCGGAATAGAAGCCGGTCCAGAACAGCCCCCACACCCGCTCCTTGTCCGGCGAGGCCATCGGCACGGCGATCTGGTCCACCAGCAGCTCGAAGTCCGATGCGTAATCGTTCGCCTCCAGCGATTTGCGGATATGCAGATCCTCCTGCAGCCGCTGCTCAAGGATGGCGTGGAAGCATTCTTCCTTGGAGTTGAAAAATTTGTAGAAGGTCCCTTTCGACACGCCGGAGCGGTCCAAAATCATTTGGATGGTCGTGCCTGCGTACCCTTGACCGATAAACAGCGTCAGGGCCGTATCCAGCAACATTTGCTTGCGACTGCTCATGTTCGTCTCCCCTACCGACAAATACATGCATTCTGGTCTGATTGTACCACCAGGCAAGCCGAGCGAATAGATCGCCATGCACATGCATGATCAATCCCTCCGCATGACATGCTAATGGCAAATGCCAAAACATGGAGGTCATGGAATGACAACGTCAAACGAGCATGCGGAATCGCCCGAACCGATCGGCCTGGAACAAATCATGGCGGAAATCGAAATCAATTTGGAGGGCAAACGTTCCATTACGAATGTCCCGGCAAGCTCGGTGCTGGATGCGCCGGAGATGGACGAGCCTTGACTAGAAGAAGCTTTTCGCCCCGCTCTATTTTGTATGTTGAGAATCAATCAGTCGCTAGCAAAGCCCGGATAACAGAAAAAAAGACACCCCGCATCAGGGCATCTTTGGAATAAGGGCTTGTACTATTCATAGTCGCTTGAATCACGATGAAGAGAAAAATGGTCAAAACGCCGGGCATCATGGGACTTCATCACGCGAATCTTACCGAGCGCATCGATAAAATCCTTCATGTTCGAGCTAACCAACAAATCAATTCCTTCTATTAAGGCCGCCGCCATAATCGGAAAATCGAGCTGATCTTTCAACCCTAAGTGCTCTACGCTGTGAAGCAGTCGGGTTTCGATCACGGACTGCCCCCAATCTGACCAGCCGTACTCTGCATGTAGGATCGCGAACAACGTGTACTTATAGTCCAGATCTGCCGGCCAAGCATATGCCTCTAGCTCAGAAAGGAAATCGAAATCGAATAGAGTCGGAAATGCTTCGAGCAAGTACATGACTTCAGAATGCGAAAAGGCGTAGTTCCTCACCTTCTCGCCAGCGTCATTAATGCGGTTAAGACGGCCGGCGCGCAAGATTCCGTATAATTCAGCTTGAACCGCCTTCGGAACAATAAGATCAATGAGCTCCTGTTCCGACTGCCAGATCAAGTCATCCAAGTAGTCCAGTATTTGCTCTTGCCCCATGATGAGCGCCTGGACGAAAACATTCGTATCCCAAATAATGCGGACTCGCGTATCGGTCATGTATCGCCTTCTTCTGACCGAAAGACATCCGAAGGATTGCTAAGCTCCAACCGATCCGTTCCCAATATTGCGCGCCCCCGCTTGCGAAACTCTGCAGTAGCCGAACCAACATTCTTAAATTGAGCTTTCGGAATTCGAATGTCGCGGCTATCCTCCAAAGTCCGCTCGAATTCAATTTTTCCACTATGGATCCATTTATATATAGCCTGCTTACTAATTCTGAAATGAGCAGCGGCCTCCTCGACAGTAAAATACTCTCTTTCTTCTTGTTGCTTCAATTGTGGGAGGTCTATTGGCGAACCACTAACCACGAAGTTATCTTGATTTGCATCGTTTCCCTGCTCATCATCCCGCTCAAACAAGATCTGATAGACCGCGCGGATCTCCTCAGGCGTAAATGTAACATTCATCGGACTATTACTGGACAGCAACGGCTCGAGTTTACGCTTCACAGTATCGACCTTTAACCGTGTCATGCAAATCCCTCCTTTATAGATATTATACCTTAATTCAACTTATTTAACCTATTACTCTGATTAATTCTCTCACGCCCAAAGTTAGATACAGATACCCTAACCTAGATACAAGTCGCGATGCGCAAAAAGGGGGTGTCCCAAAAGTCATCGAAAAGATGACGTTGGGACACCCCCGTTTTCAAATGCAATGTTTTGGTTACCGCATCCACTGCGCGGTCGCATGTTCTTCCGATCGCTGTTGTTCCCGGAT